>SLED01000204.1 GCA_007124945.1 Salinibacteraceae bacterium
CGCTCTCATCAACTATAGACTCGGGAAGGGCCGAACCGCCATCGGAGGTGTCTCCAAGCAACACGGAGAAGACTCCATTGCTCGGGGTAACCGTGCGCACTTCCTCCCAGCCATCAAGCGTCGCGCTGCCATCGGGATCCGTATGCAGCCTGAAAGTGACGTCGACAGAGCCCTCTACGGGCTGACCGTCATCCAGCAGCTGTCCCTGATACGAGAGAATGCGCGGTACGTCTTGCGCATCCACCGTACCCGGAAGAATCAGGAGCACAAGTGCGAGCGCAAAAAGAAAAAGCGTGTGGGATCGTAGTGATCGTGTCATGATAGACGTCGAGCAGAATAAGAAAAGTGAACTTCAAGAAGTGCTACGGCAGGCGGGGCGGCTCGGGGAGTGGATCCGGCCCATTCCCCGGCGGGTCCTCGCCGTTGCCATTGCCGTTGCCGCCCAGAAGCAGCACCGCCGAGGTGGCGGCCCCAGCCAGCACGGCGCCACCGAGAATAGCCAGCCAGGTGCGTCCGCCGCGCTCCTCCTCTATTTCAGGAGCATCGGCTACGTCCAGTGCGCCAACCTGAAGCTGTCGCCGGACGGTATCGACCAGGGAAACGTACGACGGTGGGTCCTGCACCTCGTCCGCCTCATAGGCCGGAGCCACCCCGAAAAGCCGGATAACCATCTGCCGGGCCTGGCCAAGGTCCCCCAGATTCAGATAAGCCAACGCAGATAGCCGGATCATCTCCACAAGCAGCGCATCGGGAACGTCGTCGCGGAAAATACACTCGGAGAGCAGATCAACCGCGCGCGAAAACTCACCGTCGAAATACGCCTCCTCAGCCTCAGAAAACTCGTCGACACAGAGATCTTCTGCCTCCTGAGCGACCGCGGGCGTGGCAACAAAAAGTAAGAGCAATAAAAGCCCGATGACGGGCTTCCTAACGGACCAGCAGGTACGCGCCATGGCGGGGAAGTCGTTTTTAGTTACTACAGATCCTTCAAGGTAGACAGATTCAACTTACGGACTGTAGCTTTTCATCCACACCTTCGTCATCCAAAAGATAAAATGCCAGAAGTGAACGTGCCACCGTTGCTGCGGCTACTGCTCTTCTCTCAGATCAACCTCTATTGACGTCTGATCATCTCCAGAAACGGTAACCTCCTCAACCCATCGCCCGAGGCTCGGGTGACGCACCTCAACGGTATACGTACCGACGGGCAGTTCAGTCGTGTACCGGACATTTGTCTCGCTCTTTTTAAGCTCGCCATCGATATAAATCGACCCCCAGGGCCGTGGAAGAATGCGGAGGACGCCCATCAACGGCTCAAGGTTGGCCACGTGAGTGCGAGACGCATCGCCGGCCACGACTACGTCGGCCCTGTAAGGCTTGTGGCCTTCGTGCGTTATCTCAACTGTGTAGGAGCCCTCTTCACGCTGCACCGTGAGCGGGGTAACACCAACCTCCTCCCCGTCAATTAGCACTGTACTACCTTCCGGCTGCGATGACAGAATTAAGGAGCCCATGGCTGGCTCGGGCTCCGGTTCCGGCTCGGGTTCCGGCTGGGGTTCGGGCTCGCGGTCGGGGACCTGCGCATCCTGTTGGGCAGTTGTCTGATCCTGCGGCGGTGAAGACTCCTGAACGTCAGGTGAGGATACCTCTTCCCGCTCAGCCAGCGATCCAACCGGTCGGCCGGAACGCATTGCGAAGCTGTACGATGCGGTAGACCCGCCATCCACCACAATTAGGGTGTCGCGTCGGAAGTACTCGTCGTGTTGAAACGAAAGAATATACGCGCCTGCCCCCAGCACGTGATCGTCAACGGGTGAGGTGCCAATGGAATCGCCATCCACCAGAATCGTCACCCCGGAGGGGTCGGTGGTAAAGGAAACAGCGGCCGGTTCACCCGCTGCCGGATCGGAAGCCACAAGGGGCCGCTGCAGGTCCGGCGTCTCCAGCGGAGGTGCAGAAGCATCTCCCGAAGGTCGAAACGAAAACGGATCGAAGTGCAACAGAGCAGCGACACCACCCAGAAACAGGAGCACGGCCAGCGGAAAGGCCATCCCGGCTGCGATGTCACTCAGGCGATCCCGCCAGGAAGGCGGCTTCGGGGGAGGCGGCACATACCAACCGCGCTCCTCCTCGGTGGGAGGCAGTTTACGCTTTCCTCCCCCGGCGGGCGGCGACCCCTGAGATGTATCTTGCTGCGTCATGGCGCAAACCTGCTGAGCAAACGATCAAAAGGAGGGGTAAGCATTTGAATACTTCCGTGCAATTACTGGCTTTAATCCCATCCGATACTAAAGGGTTCGGCCCATCAACCGTACCAGCCTGCAGCCAAACGAACCGGTCGGGTGCATCAAAGTCGCGTATCGCGTACCTTCCGCACCCCATCCCATAGAAGATCCAGAGCAATCCATACCATGGTGTACCATTCAGTTTCAGAAGTCGATTTCTCACGCTCCTCTCTGCCGGCTCTTCCTCTTCCCCGGAAGGTGCTACTAACCACACCTGCCCATTTTAATGTAGAGTATGTCATCAACCCGCACATGGAGGGGCACATCGGCTCGGTAGATCTGGAGGCCGCCCGCCAACAGTGGAGGCAGCTGCGCGACACCTACAGCGAGATTGGGATTCAGGTAGCATCAATGGAAGGGCAGGAAGGACTTCCGGATATGGTCTTCTGTGCCAACCAATCCCTACCGGCAGTACACCCGAAGACGGGTGAGAAGCGTCTCGTGTTAAGCCGCATGTACGCTGAGCAGCGTCGTGGCGAGGTGCCGCACTATCGCAGCTTTTTCGAACGGGAGGGCTATAACGTGTTGGAGCTCACCTCGACAGAGTCGTTTTTCGAAGGAATGGGTGATGCGCTGTGGCATCCGCGCCGTCATCTGCTGTGGGGTGGATACGGGATGCGTACCGAGGCGTCTGCCTACGACGCGATCTCTCGCGGACTTGACGTTGCCGTCTGTGCTCTTCATCTGGAAGACCCCGACTTCTATCATCTCGACACGTGCCTGAGTATGCTGAATGAGACAACGGCGCTATACTTCCCGGGGGCTTTCGACGAAAAAGGACGCGCTCTCCTGGAGCGGCTGTTCGATACGCTCATTGAGGCGGACGAGCAAGAAGCGCGGGATCTGTTCGCGGTGAACGCACACTGTCCCGATGAGCAGCACGTCATAATTCAGGAGGGCTGTGAGAAAACCAGCCGGCGCCTCGCTGACGCCGGCTTCGAGCCCATTCCGGTTGATACGAGCGAATTCCTGAAGGCGGGTGGTTCAGTTTTCTGCATGAAACTGATGTACTGGTAGGCAGAGGGCGCAGCGCGCCCGGCTATTCCGCTCTTATGCGCATCTCTGTCATCATTCCAACACTGAACGAGTCCGTGGAGCTTCCGCGGACGCTGAGAACGGTGTATCAGCAGCGTGATCCGTATGAAGTGCTGGTAGTCGATGGTGGCTCCACAGACACCACCCGGGCGATTGCATCTGCGAAAGCACGTCTGCTTTCTGCCAGCCGCGGGCGCGCGCGGCAGATGAACGCAGGCGCTGCAACTGCCTCAGGCGATGTGTTCTTATTTCTCCATGCCGACACCCTGCTTCCCCGCGACGCGTTTGACGCTATCCGGGTCGCCGTACGAACACTGTCGGCGGAGGCAGGCGCCTTCCGGCTTCAGTTCGACCGTTCGTCTCCGCTGCTTGATTTCTACGCGTGGTGCACTCGCTGGCCGCTTCCGCACATCTGCTTTGGGGATCGAGGGTTGTTCGTTACCCGCGCGGCGTTTGAAGCCATCGGCGGCTTCCCCGAACAACCCATTTTCGAAGATCTCGCCGTTGTACGCCGTCTGTACCGGCGAGGAAACTTTCGCTTTCTGCGTCAGGCCGTCACCACCTCCGCGCGACGCTTCTCGGCGGCGGGCACGCTGCGACAGCAGTTGTTGAACGCCTTCCTCTGGAGCCGCTACATGATGGGCACGCCCCCGGACGATCTGGCGCCCTACTACCGGTATGATGGGTAATATTGCGGTTCAAAACTTGTATATTACCACCGCATGTTCGATATTTACACTTTAATACCGTTACGCAAACCACTCCGTCCACCGGGCGATGCGCCTATCCCTGATTTTTCTATTGCTGATTGCCCTCACTGCGTGCACGACTACGCAGGAACCTGCCACCTACAATCGCACCCCGCTGCCCGATCGATCCTACGCAGGAGACGTTCTCGACGCGTCCGACTCGGAGGCCATGTCACGACTTGACACGCTTCCTGAACCCGCTGGTGGCATGGTGTCAATCCAAAGGCAAATTCTCTATCCAGAGACCGCGCTCTCTCTCGGATTGCAAACGCGCGTCATCGTTGGATTCGTCGTGGGAGCCGACGGCCAGACGTACGACGTGCACGTAGTGCGGACTGTCGACGAGGAGGAGATAAATAGCCTCGACAAGGACATCCGTGAAGCGCTGAAAGATCTCGAGCATCACGCCATGCGCGCGATCTGGCGCACGGATTTCACGCCTGGCACCATCGACGGCACACCCGTCGCCGTGCAAACATCCTGGCCGATTACGTTTAGGCTGCGGGATCAATAGAACTCCTACCGGTGCAGTACCAGTTCAGATACGCTCTCATCTATAACGGGGTCTGCTGAGACCGTGCCCGCAACCTTAACTACGTCATAGAGCTCAGGCGAAGACGCCCTCTGTATCCCATAAACCACTACCAGGCCCATCACCATGAGGCGATATTTACTGCTACTCACACTCCTTTTCACAGTGACAGCGTGCAGCAGCTCCCAGCCGGCTACCACGTATGACCGCACCCCTCTACCCGACCGCTCATATGACGGCGAGGTAATCCGCTCGTCGGACGAAGAGGCTGTCGATTCGCTTGATGCCCCTCCGCGGCCCGCAGAAGGGATGATCAGGGCGTTGAGGCTACGCTATCCCGACGCCGTGCGAGAAGCCGGCCTTCAGCCTCGAATCGTGGTGTCCTTCATCGTCGGCTCCGACGGTATGCCGTATGATGTAGACGTAGAACGCGAGCTCAGCGACGAAGAGATAGCGGCACTGAACGAGGAGGCGCGAGATGCGCTGAAGGATATGGAGCATGAGGCTAAGAGCCTGGTCTGGTCGATGGAGTTCTCCCCCGCCACGATAGACGGCGAACCCGTGGCTGTGGCCATGACGTGGCCGGTATCATTTCAGATACCTTAATCAGCTTCGCTGCCGGTCCTCGCCCCCCTTGCGACCGGTTATCCCCTCCCGCAAGACACGAAAAACATTTTTATTTGCATTAATACTACAGATGTCGTACTATTAGTAAAAGACAATACCCCAACCATCTAATTTATCCAATGCGTAAACGATCTTTAACTCCTTTTGGCGAGACCGAGATGGAAGTCCTTCATCATGTGTGGGAGCTCGGCGAGGCCACGGTAAACGACGTACGCGATCGGATCCTGGAAGAGCGCGACGTGGCCTACACCACTATCATGACCGTGATGAAAAACCTGGCCGACAAGGGATATCTGGAATTTCGGAAGGAAGGTGTGACCTACGTCTACTCCCCGGCCAAAGAGCCGGAAGATGTGCGTCATGGCCTGATTCAGGATCTGGTGCAGAAGGTTTTCAAGGGGTCACCGATGTCCCTCGTGCAGACGCTCGTTAAGCAGGAGTCACTTTCCAAAAAGGAGCGTGAGGAGATCCGGGCGATGATTGATCAGATGGAGGATGATAATGCTTGAGCTGACGGCATCGGTGGGTGCAGCCACGTGGGCAGCAGTATGGCTGCCGGTGGCGGTGTGGACCATTGTGGCGTTGCTGTGCTGGTTCGGCCTCTCGCGGGCGAATAGCCTGCATCCGGAAGCGCACTACGGCGCACGGCTGGCCCTGCTTGTGAGCCTGCCGGCCGGACTTTTACTTACGTGGCTGCTGCCGCCCGTACTGCCGGCAGGATGGCTTCCGAGCGCGTGGTGGGCGTCCTCTGTCTCCGCAGCACCTGCCGATGCAGTCCTGATTATCCCATACTCGGACTGGAGCACAGTACCGGTGGCTGAAGCGGCGCCAGAGCCCCTCTCCTTGCCGCTGCTCTCTGCCGGTGTGCTAACGGTCCTCGCGACCCTTGCCGCGATCGCATGGCTGCTACGTCTCTTGCGGGACGTGGTGGCGGTGCAGCGCCTGCGACGGCGGCTGCTGAGACAATCCGCTTCTGCGATACAGGATGAGGCACAGGTGCTGGCGTCCTCACTTGGTATCCTGCGCACCGTGCATGTACGCCGGAACGACGAAGTTGGCGTGCCACTCACCTGCGGCACGTGGCAGCCACTAATCGTGCTGCCCGCCGGACTTAGTGCATCGGAGCAACGTCTTTCGCTAATGCATGAGCTCCTGCATGCTCGTCGCTACGACTATCTGATCAATCTCGTCAGCCGTATGGTGGTGGCACTCTGCGCCGTGCACCCACTGATGCACCGGCTACACGCTGAGGCGTGCGCCTATCGAGAGATTGCCAACGACGAGGCCGTCCTACGGCAGCCGGGCGTTGCGCCCCACCCGTACGCCGCTCTCCTCCTCCGCTTCGCTGATGCGCCTGCAACACACTACGCTGCAGCACTCAGCTTTGCCCAGCCTCTCTCCTCACTAAAAGACCGCATCTCCGCCATGAAAACACCACCCGCAAACAGACCGCAACCTGTCTTCACCCTGCTGCTGGCGTTTCTGCTTGTCGGCGCTGTCGGTGCGTTTATGGCCTGCTCTGATGTATCCGTGGATACGCCGAGCGAACTGGACGAACCCGCACTTCCATCGCTCGAAGATGCAACTGTACTCGAGGCAGCGGAAACGATGCCACAGCCCGTCGGCGGCATGGAGGCGCTGGCAGAAAACATCGCCTACACCGAGGAGGCAAAAGACGCCGGGATTGAAGGGCGCGTTGTCGTACGGTTTGTGGTGGATTCCGAAGGCAACGTGCGCGAGCCGGAGGTTGTACGCGGCCTCGGGGCTGGGCTTGATGAAGCCGCCATTGCCGCCCTTGAAGCTACCGAGTGGAAGGCGGGCAAACAGGATGGCGAACCGGTTCATGTGCGCATGGCTTTTCCGGTAACGTTCCGGCTGTCGGATGCTGAAACGAGATCAAGCGAGCCAGCCGCTTCCGCGCCCTTCGACGGGGATGAAGTATTTGTAGTCGTCGAGGATATGCCCGCGCCCGTCGGTGGCGCTGCCTCGATCCAGGAGCGCATAACATACCCAGATATGGCCAAGCAAGCCGGGATTGAGGGCCGGGTAATCGTACAGTTTGTGGTGGACACCGACGGCACCGCGCGCGACCTCCAGGTCGTGCGCGGCATCGGCGGCGGCGCCGACGAGGAAGCCCTGCGCGTCATTCAGGAGACGACGTTCACGCCTGGGATGCAGCGCGGGCACACCGTGCCGGTGCGGTTGTCGTGGCCGGTCACATTCCAGCTGTCGGATGGTGAACCTTCCGCACCTGCTCCACCCAATCCGCCAGCTCCACCAGATGATGAATCCTCAAGGCCGGATCCTCCAAACCCTCCTGATGAAGAGCAGGTGTTTGAGGTCATTGAAAACATGCCAGAGCCTGTGGGTGGCATGACGGCTATTCAGCAACGTGTACAGTACCCTGAAATGGCCAAACGGGCCGGTATTGAGGGACGCGTGATTGTTCAGTTTGTAGTCGACACTGATGGCACAGCACGCGACGCACAGGTGGTGCGCGGCATAGGTGGAGGCGCCGACGAAGAAGCGATACGTGTGATTCAGGAGACTGAGTTCATTCCCGGGATGCAACGCGGCGAAGTGGTGCCCATCCGGATGAGTTGGCCCGTGACGTTTCAACTGCCGGAGGAGGAGTCGAACACCGCAGCTGCCCACCCACTTCAGTTTGGCCTGGAGAACACACCCGCCAAGCTCGCACACTCGGACCCTCGTTTGGGCGATATAGCACCCGAGGACATCGTCTCCATCGATATCCTTGGCGGTCGAACTACTAACCCCCCGGAGCTGCACATTCGCCTCAGGCATGACGCAGCCTCATCCTTGCAGGATGGGTACACCTTCACCCATCGCACGCCCACGAGCAATCGGGAGCTGGCTGTAACAATCTTCCGCGACTGACGCCAACCACCCTCACACCAGACGAGCAACTTCATGCTCGAACTCCTCGACCATATAGGCCGCGCCACGCTGGAGCCGCTTTGGCTGCCGGTGCTCGTGTGGACTGTGGTGGCGGTGCCGGTGTGGCTGCTGATCCGGTACACGTCGGTTGGAAGGCCACTCACCCGGTACTGGACCGCGCTGGGCGTACTGTTCAGTCTGCCTGTGGGCGTCTCCTTGTACGCGCTGGGGTGGAGGCTGCCCTCACAGACGGTCGAGTCGATAGTAGTAATTGCCGGGTCTGAACCAGCGCTTGATTCGTGGATGACCGTCACCTTGCCTGCCGTGAGCCAGGCCTCTACAGCCTCAGGCGACTGGAGTGTAGCGATGGTTGTCGCGGGGCTGGCGACTGTGCTCGGGCTGCTTGTGGGCACCATTGCTGTCCTGAAACTCCTGCGCAGTCTCTGGGCGCTGCGACGCCTCGACCGAAGCGTCACAGCCGAAGCCACGCCTGGAAGCTACCAGAGTGTAGTTTTCACAGATCGCGTGCCCGTACCTGTAACCTATGGTGTATGGCACCCCGTCATCTTGCTGCCCACCTCGCTTCGCTGTGATCCTGACCAGGCGCTGCTGGCCCTGCAGCACGAAAGGGTGCACGTGCGTCGACGTGATCACCTGCTTCATCTCGTAGCGCGGGTGACTGCCTCGTTCTTCGCCGTACATCCTCTCTGCCACGCACTCGTTCGCACGATCGAAATCGAGTGTGAGCACTCCTGTGACCGAGCCGTCTTGCGGGAGTCAAACGCGCAACCGTCAACGTACGCCCGCCTTCTGTTGCGCTTCGCATCGGTGGATGTACGGCTTCCCGCACCCATGCTCCGCTTCGCCCGACCGCAAATCCCATTATCCGATCGCATACGCGCCATGACCGAAAGTCAACAACCAGTTCGCCCGAAGCGCAGCCTGATCATTGCCAGTGTGGCAGCCGTCGTGGTAGCCGTGTTGATGCTTAGCCCGAGAACATCAAGCATGGCCTCTCAAGCCGCCGAAGCAATTAGCTCCCCGGCTACTCTTTTCGAGCTGCCCGAGCTTGCCATTCTCAACGAAAACGAGGCCGACGAGCCGTCTATCACTACAGAAGCGCCGGAAGTACAAGACTCACCACCCGCCCCGGTTGGCGGCATGCAGACGATACAAGAGCAGATCCGGTATCCACAAGAAGCACGCGAGCAGGCAATGCAGGGCACCACGAAAATCGCCTTCCTCGTGACAGCTGACGGCACCGTGTCGGACATTGAGGTTCATACCTCGGCCGGAGCTGTACTCGACTACGAGATTGTCCGCGTACTGCTGAACACTGATTTCGAACCTGCAACGCGCGAGGGTGAGCCATACACTGCGGACATCACGTTTCCGGTGACGTTCGTTCTACAGGGCGGTCGAGAAACGGATATTGAACCCATCTCGCACGAATACGACGAGGACGCGATCGAAACGACATTCACGCTCCCGCAGGTAGTTGTCACAGGTATAGGACCCTGAGCCCGGCTATCGCTGCGCCTGCAATTTCCCGGCAGGTGCGTCCTCCTCACTGGCGTCGGCCGGATCTCCTTCCTCCACCAGGTACTTATTCCACGCAAAAACGCCCCAGGTAAGGAGCAACGCGCCGATCAGAGCCATGCCTCCCTGGGCACCCGCTATCAGCCAGTGAGCGGGCATCAACTCGGTCATTACAACCTCCTGCCGAGCTCCCGGGCGCACACGGATATCAACAACGTCACGGCCTTCCACACGGGGCACCAGCGAATGTGGGATTGACAGATCTTCCCACACACGCACAGTGCCATCAGCTTCCGTCACACGCAGGGTTACCGCATCCAGGGTCACATCCACCCGGTTGGTTGTTTGCAGCTCTACCACCTCGGCCGTGGCATCCTCTCCGTGGAGGAACGTTGCCCGCAGGTCGTATGCAACCAGAGCCTGGTGTACGGTCAGGAAAAAGAGTAGAACCGGAAGAAACCACATCAGGCGCGCCACAAGGCGCGTGGGCGTTAAATCCACAGCACAACGAAGTCAGTTATCAGATACACCTGCACGACTGACCTCGTTTACGCCAGGAAGAGGTAGGGTTTCCAGCAGTCGTCCAAGGTTCCGACAAAATCTCGGATAAACATGACGTGGCTGGGCCGGAATGGCTTGCGTTTGAGCGGCATGCGGGCTTCTTCCGGCGTACGATCTCCCTTTCTGTTGTTGCAGGAGGTACACGCAGCGACGAGGTTTTCCCACGTGTCACGACCTCCTCTGGATTTCGGATGCACGTGATCTACCGTAAGATGCGACCGGTTTCCGCAGTACTGGCAGCTGAAACGATCGCGCCGGAGAACATTCTTGCGGGAAAGGCCAATCCGCCGATAGGGCACGCGCACGTAAGCCTTTAATCGTACCACACTCGGCCACGGAAGCCGCGTACTTGGCGAACGTACGTACCGACCATCTTCCGCCTCCACTACATCCACCTTCTGCAGGTGGATGAGCACGACAGCTCTTTCAACGCTACAAATGGTTAGCGCGCTATAGTCCTGATTAAGTAACAGTACATGGCCGTTCATGACGACGCCCCCTCCCTGCTCAACACGGCGCGAGCCTTACGTGCAGAGCAACTGCGAGAACGCAAGTGGCGATGCTGCAAACGAGATGCGGTTCTGAAGACGCAAACTCCTGTTTGTGAGTAAGAGCGCGCAGGGGATCGAAAATTGCTCCTGCGCTAAGTGAAAAATCGTGCTACCTAACTCGTGTAAATGCACGAGGTTTTCTTACGAAGCGGATTTTATACAGGCTCATCGCTACTCTGGCACTGTGCGATGTCAAAATACGAGCTGTAGCTGCAGGGCCAGGTGCTCGCGGCGTGTGTCCATGTCGCTCCCCGTTACGCGAAAGCTGTACGCGGCAGAGAGGCGATGCCGGTTAAACGGCCCGCCGGCAAGTGCACTCTGGCTGAGGGTCGCTCCGACGGTCAGCACCGTCTGGGTATCCTCAGGGCCGGGGCTTGCCTCATTCAGTCGCTCCACGCGGGCCAGGAGCTCCGCCGCTTCGTGAACGCGCACCGCGCCCAGCACGGATACGCCCCAAAAGGTGTTGTCCGTAGCCGCCGGTACGTCTTCATACCAGATGCCCACAGCCTCCGCCTTAACGCGCACCGGCTGACTGCCCGGATCCGGGCCGTAATACAGATGCGCACTGGCATCAGTGTAGCGGCGACCGATCCCCTCTACCTCGGTGAAGCGGTTGCGTGAGGCGTTGTAGCTTGCATGGCCACCCAGCTCCAGGCCACGCAGGGCAGGGACACGATAGGTCAGGTACGCCCCACCCGCCAGCGACAGGTTTTGCTCCGTTACCGGCGCATCGCTGGCTATCTCAGCCATCAGGTTGCGCTCGTTCGTACCGTTGAACGCCGTGAGATGAAGTGTAAGCGCATCCGTATGGTGCCGGAACCCAGCACCGTACGTTCGTCCGTCGGCGCCCAGCGTACGCGTAGCCCATGCCACAGAGATCACGGGCCGGTCGATCGTATCGAGCAGCGGCAACAAGGTCAGGGCATAGGCTCGCGGCTGCGCTCCGATAACTCGTCCGGCATACACCGTCCAGGTGTCGCTGATCCGGAGATTCGCCTGTAGATCAATGAACGAGGCAGCACCCAGGCCCGCACCACCCTCCAGTTGAGCAAACAGGTTAACCCTGTCCCCCAGATCAACCTGTGTAAAGAGTCGATAGCGCCGTACACCAAATCCGGCCGTCGCAACATCTGCACGCCCATCACGCAGGTAGCTGAAGCGCGGCTGCACCACGCTCCCCAGGCGAAACTGCACATCGTCATTGACAGCGATGACCGTTCCCCCGTCCGGGCTCTGCGCTATGACGGAGCTACCATGGCCAGCCGATAGCAGGAGGAAGAAAGAAATGACAAGGGATGTAGCAATGCGAAGCATCGTAGCGGGAATGATTAGCGGGTGTTCGGGTGCGCCTCAATAGCGCCAGCGCCATGTTCGCAGATGCGCCCCTTACCCGCAAGCCATATTCCCGCTTCGGTATGGCTACTTTATGAAAACCGGCTCGCCCGCCTCTGCTGTTTCTATTTCGTTAGATTTGGCGCGACGGTTGACAGCTGTTTGTCCAGGCTGTAGATCGCATCCAGCGCGAGGTCGGCCGCCTGCACAAAAAACTCGGGCGTGATGTTCTCAAATGTGTCTGTGGGGTCGTGGTAACCCGGGTGGTCCTCCACGCCAAAATAAACGAAGGGAATGCCCTGCTCGTGAAATGCGCCGTGATCGGACGCCATCGTCCAGTCGTCCTGCTCAGGGTGATCTGGCTGGTCGTAGCCAAACAAGAGATCAATATCGTGCCGTTCTCCTACCTCCTGCAGCACAGGCTTAAGCTTCGGATAGTGATGCGTGCCGACAGCATACAGCTCATTCTCCGTATTTCGACTGATCATATCCATATTCACGTTGAGGCGTAATTGATCTTGCGCAACCGGCGGATCAGCCACAAACGCGCGTGCACCACGCAACCCCTGTTCCTCGGCATCCAGGAAGAGCAGGAGCAACGAGTAATCGGTGGGGTGATCCGAAAAATGGCGTGCTACCTCAAGCAAAGCCGATGTGCCCGAAGCGTTGTCGTCTGCACCGTTATAGATTTCTCCATCCTGTACGCCCAGATGATCGTAATGCGCCGTTACCACAATAAAGGTATCTGGCACCACTCTACCTTCAATGTAGGCCAGCAGGTTGACGCCCTCCCGCTGCTCCTCAGCCCGCCGATGAGGAAACGTGAAACGCTGCTCCATACCGCCATCAAACGTCTGGAGGTTAAGTTCGCTGAGCTGACTAAGCAGGTAATCGCGTGCCATCGCCGCCCCCTTCGTGCCTGCATCCCGTCCTTGTAATGAATCATGCGCCAGCATTTCTACGTGGGTCAACAGGCGCTCTGCATCTACGCGTTCTTGAGCAGCAAGCGACGGGGCAAGCAGGCAGAGCAGCGCGAGGGTGAGGAGAAAACGAAATCCGGTACGCATGCGGACGGGAGGGTTCGTGGAAAAAGCGGTGCGTGAAACGGCACGCCGTAGCGCGGGTTCATGGGCAGGTCCGCTCTTGTCCATCCAACACAGCGTTCCCCCGATCACGCAAGCATGAGTTCGAATCCTACCCAGGCCGGCGTAATCCCGTATCGATTTAAAAACGGCGAGCCTCGCATTTTGCTGATCACCTCGCGGACAAGCAAGCGCTGGATCATCCCGAAAGGAAATATTGAGGACGATCTCGGGGTGCCCGGCACAGCAGCCATGGAGGCATTTGAAGAAGCTGGAATTAGAGGCTGGATGCCCGATGAGTCGGTTGGAACGTACAGCCACGTCTCCTCGCCAGGAATCGATATCATTGAGGTTTTTCCGCTCTTCGTCGAAGAAATCCACGACGACTTCCCGGAATCACACGTTCGGCGTCGCCGGTGGGTTACGCGCTCGGAAGCACAGGAAGCTGTGCTGGAAGTCGGGCTTAAGGAGCTGCTCGGGAGCGTCCGCTTCACCACACCGAGGTGATCACCCTGCGTGTGTGGATTGTCGCCCAATCACGCCTTCAGGCCGAACCACCACCGGCGCGTGGTGATTACAGAAATAGACCTTCCACCCCGAATAGCCGCCGCGACGTCATGAGCACATACGCAGATCCTCCCGAAGATCACGAAACGCGCCCGCTTGGTCGCAATATTACGCGGGTTATCGTAGTGATCGTGGTGATCCTTATCGTTGGAGGGTCCATCGGGCTCTCGCTGTATCTGGTCGATCTCGCAGAAGATCCTGAAACCCGCGAGCGAATTGAGCAGCGCGAACAGGAGGAAGCACAGCAAGATGGGGAAGAGTTAGATCTGGATATTGAGTAGAGCTGGATGTAGCGGAGCCAGCGATCCTTTGTTGGTGCAAGCAAAAAACCCCGGCTGTCGCTGAGACAACCGGGGTTTCTTTTTTTTGTTACCTGCGCTCTTCTGTCAGGAGGCTTCTACCGACTCGGTAGCGCCATCCCCTGAGGATGCACGTTCCGCGGCTGTGAGAATGTCCTCCTCTTCCTCACCGTCTTCTCCACCAAGCGCTGCCTGCAGTTCGGCCAGCTCGGTCTTCGACCCCACGACCATGTCGCGGAAGCGGCGCTGTCCGGTGCCTGCCGGAATCTGGTGTCCGACAATGACATTCTCCTTGAGGCCATACAGCTCGTCCTTCTTCGCTGCAATGGAGGCCTCGGTAAGCACCTTGGTGGTCTCCTGGAAGGAGGCCGCAGAGACCCAGGACTCGGTAGCAAGCGAGGCTTGCGTTATTCCAAGCAGGATCGGTTCGGCCACCGCAGGCTGTGTCTCGCGCACCTGAACCTCGGGGAGGTCCTGACGCTTGAGGTCCGAGTTGATTTCACGCAGACGACGGCGATCGACAATCTCACCAAGTGAGACGTCTACCTCGCCTTCAACCGCACCGCCCTTGTCGGTGATGACGAATTTGTCATACAACTCGTCGTTCATCTCCTCAAGCACGAAGCGATTGATGTTGTCGTCCTCGAGCAGGTTGGTATCGCCCGGATCCACCACGCGCACCTTCTGCATCATCTGACGCACGATGGTCTCGATGTGCTTATCGTTGATGTTTACACCCTGGAGGCGATACACCTCCTGGATCTCATCAACGAGGTATTCCTGCACGGCACGCGGACCCTTGATGGCCAGAATATCCTGCGGGGAGATCTGTCCGTCAGAGAGCTCCTCGCCCGCCTGCACGTAGTCATTTTCATGCACAAGAATGTGCTTGGAGAGCGACACCATGTAAGTGCGCTCGTCAACACCGTCCGGGCTGGTCACAATTACCTCCTGTGAACCACGCTTCCGTCCACCGTAGGAGACGTATCCTTCAATCTCACTCACCACAGCGGGCTCGCTGGGCGTACGGGCTTCGAAGAGCTCCGTCACGCGCGGAAGACCACCGGTAATGTCGCGAGTCTTGGCCGTCTGGCGCGGAATCTTGGCGATAACCTGACCGGCCTGTACTTCATCGCCTTCATCTACCTGAATGCGCGCATTCACGGGCAGCGGCAGCTCTCGCTGACCACTTTCCGTGTTGACGATCACAGCCGGCGTAAGCGAGCGATCGCGGCTTTCGGAGATAACCTTTTCCTTGTACCCCGTCTGCTCGTCCGATTCCTCGCGGAAGGTGGTACCTTCAATGATATCCTGGAAGGAGATCGTACCGCCGAGTTCAGAAAGGATGACGCTGTTGTAGGGGTCCCAGCTGGCCAGGACTTCTCCCTTGTCAACTTCCTGCTCGTTATCTACGAGTACCTCGGCGCCATACGGAATGACGTAGCTGGTGAGTTCGCGGTTGTCGTCGTCGAGGATACGAATCTTACCCTGACGTGCGACTACCACATCCTTCGGGCCTTCGTCGTCCTCGAAGTTTACCGTACGCAGATTCTCGTAATCGATCTTACCGGCAAACTTACTCTGGATCGTGCTTTCAGACTCGATGCGGCTGGCCGTACCACCAATGTGGAAGGTACGAAGCGTCAGCTGCGTGCCCGGCTCACCGATCGACTGAGCGGCGACCACGCCCACGGCCTCGCCTACCTCCACCATACGCTGCGTGGCGAGGTTGCGGCCGTAACACATGGTGCATACACCGCGGCGTGCTTCGCAGGTTAGCACCGAGCGAATCTCAACTTCCTCGAGGCTCGTCTCGGCAATCTGGTCAGCTTTCTCCTCATCGATCAGTTCATTCGCTGCCACGATCAGCTCATCCGTGAACGGATCGTAGACATCGTGCAGCGAAACACGCCCGAGGATACGATCGGCCAGTGGCTCCACGATCTCCTCGTTGTCCTTCAGCGCGCCCATCGAAATTCCGCGGAGCGTACCGCAGTCTTCCGTAGTCACCGTCACATCCTGTGAGACATCCACAAGGCGACGTGTAAGATATCCGGCATCGGCCGTCTTCAGGGCGGTATCGGCCAGACCCTTACGGGCACCGTGGGTGGAGATAAAGTACTCCAGCACGGAGAGGCCTTCCTTAAAGTTGGAGAGAATCGGGTTTTCGATAATCTCACCTGCGGAGCCGACGAGGCTCTTCTGCGGCTTGGCCATCAGGCCACGCATGCCGCCGAGCTGTCGGATCTGCTCCTTCGAGCCACGTGCGCCGGAATCGGCCATCATAAAGATAGCGTTGAACCCTTCGCGATGCTCTTTCAACGTGTTGAAGAGCACCTCCGACACCTTGTTGTTGGTACGCGTCCAGATATCAATCACCTGGTTGTACCGCTCGTTGTCGGTGATAAAGCCCATCTCGTAGTTGTTCTGGGCCTTATCTACTTCCTTGGTGGCGTTGTCGATAAGATCCTGCTTGGCATCGGGCACCACAATGTCCGACAGTGAGAACGTCAGCCCAGCGGTGGTAGACCGCTCGAAGCCAACGCGTTTGATGTCGTCAAGGAATTTGGCGGTACGCGTGAAGCCGGTCTCGCTCAGCACCCTTCCGATAATCGGGCGGAAAGTCTTCTTGGTGAGCGTCTCGTTAATATAGGGAATGCCTTCGGGCACCATATCGTTGAAGAGTACCCGACCGACCGTCGTTTCGATCACCTCGCCGCTACCGATGCGGACGTGGATCTTGGCGTGTGTTTCCACCACACCCTGGTCGTACGCCTGGCGGACTTCCTCAAGACCATAGAACCGCTTGCCTTCACCTTTGCAGCCGTTCTTGGGCTTGGTCAGATAATAGAGTCCCAGCACCATATCCTGCGTCGGCACAGCAATCGGGCCGCCGTGAGCCGGGCTCAGGATGTTGTGGCTGGAGAGCATGAGCACCATCGCCTCAAGCGCTGCTTCGTGGCTCAGTGGCACGTGCACGGCCATCTGGTCACCGTCAAAGTCAGCGTTAAACGCCGTACAGACGAGCGGGTGAAGCTGAATGGCCTTTGCTTCGGTAAGCACAGGCTGGAAGGCCTGAATACCAAGGCGGTGCAACGTGGGCGCGCGGTTAAGCAGAACGGGGCGCCCCTGGATAGCTTTCTCGAGGATATCCCACACGTCGGCCGTGCGTCGGTCTACGACCTTCTTGGCCGACTTCACGGTCTTAACGATCCCGCGCTCGATCAGTCTTCGAACGATAAACGGCTTGAACAGCTCGACGGCCATCTCCTTGGGCAGGCCGCACTGGTGAATCTCCAGTTCGGGGCCTACCACAATGACGGAACGGCCGGAGTAGTCGACGCGCTTACCGAGCAGGTTCTGGCGGAAGCGCCCCTGCTTGCCCTTGAGCATGTCGCTCAGCGACTTAAGCGCCCGGTTACTGTCGGAGCGGACGGCGTTGGCCTTCCGGCTGTTATCGAACAGCGAGTCGACAGCCTCCTGCAGCATCCGCTTCTCATTGCGAAGGATAACCTCAGGTGCCTTGATATCGATGAGGCGCTTGAGGCGGTTATTGCGAATGATAACGCGCCGGTACAGATCGTTGAGATCCGACGTGGCAAAACGGCCACCATCAAGGGGGACCAGCGGGCGCAGCTCCGGCGGGATGACCGGGATCACGCGCAGGACCATCCACTCGGGACGGTTTTCCTGCTTGCGATTGGCTTCACGGAACGCTTCAACCACATTCAATCGCTTGAGTGCATCAGCCTTACGCGCCTGACTCGTTTCCGTCTTGATGCTGTAGCGAAGCTGGTGCGACAGCGTCTCAAGGTCGAGGGCGCGCAGCATGGTATCTACGGCCTCGCCCCCGGTCATCGCGATAAACTTGTCCGGGTTCTCGTCATCAAGGCGGTTGTTATCCTCCCGAATCTGGTAGAGCACCTCAAAGTACTCTTCTTCGGAGAGAAGCTCATGCTGCTGTACGCCGATGTTTTCGGCGCAGCCGGCCTGGATAACGATGTACTTCTCGTAGTACGTTACCGCTTCGAGCTCCTTGGTCTTCAGACCGAGCAGGTATCCGATCTTGTTCGGCAGCGTCTTGAAGTACCAGATGTGCACCACGGGCACGCTCAGGGAAATATGCCCCATGCGTTCGCGCCGCACTTTCTTCTGGGTTACTTCCACACCGCACCGGTCACAGATAATGCCTTTGTACCGGATGCGCTTGTATTTGCCGCAATGGCATTCCCAGTCCTTTACCGGACCGAAAATTTTCTCGCAGAACAGCCCGTCCTTTTCCGGCTTGAACGACCGATAGTTGATCGTTTCCGGCTTGAGGACCTCACCATATGAGCGTTCAAGAATCGCTTCAGGTGAAGCGAGGCTGATGGTGAAGCTGCTGAAGTCTTTCTTTATCTGGGTCGTCTGTCCGTAGGGCATAAGGGTAGATTGCTATTGGCTAATGGCGTTCGGCTGTCCGGGGGTGGCCCGTGCGGTGTGGCACGGGCCGTTGGGCAGACAACCCGGTCAGTCGAGGTCAACTTCGAGCCCGAGGCCGAGGAGTTCGCGGATAAGCACGTTGAAGCTCTCCGGAACGCCAGGTTCAGGCATATTTTCGCCCTTGACGATTGCTTCGTAGGCCTTGGAGCGGCCCTGCACGTCGTCCGACTTGTACGTGAGCATCTCCTGCAGCGTATTTGCTGCGCCGTAAGCGTAGAGTGCCCAGACCTCCATCTCACCCAGGCGCTGGCCGCCAAACTGGGCTTTACCGCCGAGTGGCTGCTGCGTGATGAGACTGTACGGCCCGATCGAACGAGCGTGAATCTTGTCTTCGATAAGGTGGCTGAGCTTGAGCATGTAGATCTGCCCGACCGTCGTCTTCGTGTCGAAGGGCTCGCCGGTGTAGCCGTCGTAGAGCTGCACCAGGCCGTCGGTGGGTAGGCCAGCTTCGTCGAGCTTGTCGGCGATGTCGTCCATCGAGGCTCCGTCGAACACGGGAGTGGCGAACTTCACGCCCAGCTTATCGCCGGCCCATCCGAGCAGCGTTTCGTAGATCTGCCCGAGGTTCATGCGGGAAGGCACGCCGAGCGGGTTCAGCACGATGTCAACCGGCGTTCCGTCTTCCAGGAACGGCATGTCTTCCATCGGCACCACGTTGGCGATGACGCCCTTGTTACCGTGGCGACCGGCCATCTTGTCGCCAACCTGTATCTTGCGCTTCTTGGCAACATAGACTTTGGCGAGCTGCACGATACCCGCGGGCAGTTCATCACCCATCTGTACGCGATGCTTCTCGCGCTTCACCTCACCCTCAAGCTCGTTATGGAGCTTGCGGTAGTTCTGATAAAGCTTGCGCACCTTGTCGTTGATCTTGTCATCCTCCGTGTAATCGCGGCGGGTGACGAGATCGATGGGCTTGTGCCCTTGCAGATCTTCAACGCTGATCTCAGCGCCTTCCGAGACGAGCACGCGGCCTTCGCGGTCTTCGATGCCCACGGATTTCTCCCCTTCGACGAGGTTCTCCAGTTTATCCCAGAAATCCTCGTTGAGGCGGGTAAGCTCGCGCTCGTGATATTCCTCAATATCGGAGAGGCGCTGCTGCTCCCGCTTCTTGGTGGCAGGATCCAGCTTCCGGCGGCTGAAGAGGTTGGTGCCGATCACCACGCCCTTCATTCCCGGAGGCGCTTTCAGCGATGCATCCTTCACATCACCGGCTTTATCGCCGAAGATGGCGCGCAGAAGCTTCTCTTCCGGTGTCGGGTCGGTCTCGCCTTTCGGTGTAATCTTACCGACGATTATGTCACCGGCCTCCACCTCGGCACCAATACGGATGATGCCGCGCTCGTCGAGGTCACGCGTGGCCTCCTCCGAAACGTTCGGGATCTCCCGCGTGAGCTCCTCTTCGCCGCGCTTCGTGTCGCGCACCTCACACTCAAACTCTTCGATGTGCACCGAGGTGTACACGTCATCGCGCACAAGGCGCTCTGACACCACAATGGCGTCCTCAAAGTTGTATCCGCGCCACGGCATGAAGGCCACAAGCACGTTCTTGCCGAGAGCGAGGTCTCCGTTATCCGTGCAGAAGCCATCTGTCAGAACATCTCCCTTCTTCACCTCATCGCCCTGTTGCACGATGGGCTTCTGGTTGATGGCAGTATCCTGGTTGGTACGCCGGAATTTTGTGAGCTTGTACTCTTTCACCGGCTCGCCGAACGACACGTCAGCGTCGTCTTCATCCTGCTCATAGCGCACGACGATACGCGTGGCATCGACATACTCGATGACACCATCATCTTCAGCAACCACCACCGCGCGGGAGTCACGGGCAACACGTCCTTCCAGACCGGTTCCTACGATGGGGGAGTCGGAGCGAAGGAGTGGGACCGCCTGACGCTGCATGTTTGAGCCCATCAGAGCACGGTTGGCGTCATCGTGATCCAGGAAGGCTACGAGGCTGGCCGACGGCGATACCGTCTGATTGGCCGCCACGTCCATATACTGCACCTCATCCGGACCGACGATCGGGAAGTCTCCCTCGTAACGGCACTTAACTTCGTCGTTGAGGAAGTTGCCATCATCATCGAGCGGAGCGTTTGCCTGCGCAATAATCGCGCGGTCCTCTTCCTCCGCTGTTAAATACTCAATCTTGTCCGTCACAACACCGTCTTCCACCACGCGATACGGCGTTTCAATAAAGCCGAAGTCGTTGATCGTGGCGTGTACACACAGCGATGAAATCAGACCAATGTTGGGACCTTCCGGTGTCTCGATCGGGCAGAGGCGGCCGTAGTGCGTGTAGTGCACATCCCGAACCTCAAACCCGGCGCGCTCACGGGTGAGTCCACCCGGGCCAAGCGCCGACATCCGGCGTTTGTGCGTCAGCTCAGACAGCGGATTCGTCTGGTCCATAAACTGACTCAACTGGTTCGTGCCGAAGAACGTGTTGATCACGCTCGACACGGTACGGGCATTTACCAGATCCTGCGGCGTAAAGCTATCCGCATCGCGCAGGTTCATCCGCTCCTTGATGGTGCGCGACATACGCGCGAGGCCCAGGGAAAACTGCGAGCCAAGCTGCTCACCAACCGTGCGGACACGGCGGTTGCTAAGGTGGTCAATATCATCAATGCTGCTGCGCCCGTTGATAATCGTAACGAGCTCCTGGATGATCGCGATAATATCCGTATCGGTGAGAACCTGTGTATCGCCCGGCACATCAATGCCAAGGCGCTTGTTCAGGCGGTATCGGCCGACATCGCCGAGGTCATAGCGCTTATCACTGAAGAAGAGGCGACTGAGCACGCCGCGCGCCGTCTCCAGATCGGGCGCCTCGCTGCCGCGGAGCACCTCGTAGAGATGATACAGCGCTTCCTCTTCGTTCAGCGCCGGATCTTCCTGCAGCGTCTGAACGAGGATCGTCATATCAAGCTCATCTTCCTGATCTTCCTTCTCTTCCCGAACGAGGAAGACTGTACCGATGCCAGCTTCCTTCAGCGCATCGTAATCATCTTCTTCAAGCTCATGCTCGGCTGGAAGAATGACCTCCCTCTCCTTGTGCTCCTCAATCACCTCACCGGTATCCTCGTCCACCACCTCGGTAATCTTCTGAGCCGTTACGGAAACAGCCAGGCTCCGACCGATGTGCTTCTTAAACTTCTTTTTCGTCGACACATCAGCCTGATCGGCCACATCAAACAGGGCCACAATCTCCTCAGTTGAGGAGTGGCCAAGAGCCCGCAACAGCGTGGTTACGGGAAGCTTCTTCTTCCGGTCGATGTACGCCCACATGGTGTCGCGCACGTCAGTGGAGAACTCCACCCACGAGCCGCGGAATGGGATGATCCGGGCGGAATAGAGACGGGTACCGTTTGGGTGGATGCTGGAGCCGAAAAATACGCCCGGACTCCGATGAAGCTGTGATACCACCACGCGCTCGGCACCATTGACAACAAAGGTGCCCTGCTCCGTCATGAACGGAAGCGTACCGAGATACACCTCTTGCTCGATCGCCTCTTCTGCCTCTTCTTCCTCCTCATCTTCCTTGGAGGAAAGACGCAGCTTCGCTTTGATCGGGATGGAGAACGTAAGCCCTTGTGCTATGCACTCTTCCACCGAGTGCTTCGGTGGGTCGAGGGCATAGTGTATGAACTCAAGCGTATACCGGTCGCGGCTATCCGTTATCGGGAAGTGCTCCTTAAAGACAGCCTGGAGCCCCTTGTCTTCACGCTCTTCCGGCGGGACGTCTGCCTGCGCGAAGTCGTGGAACGATTGAAGTTGAACGTCAAGAAAGTCAGGGTAGTCGAGGACGTCGCGCGTGCGGGCGAAAGTATGCCGTCCGTTCGCGTCCAACTGGCCATTCGTATCAGGCATATGCGGGTCTACTTCGATGAGGATGTGAAACTGCCCCCGCTCATCCTATTGCTGTGGCGAGCACAGCTATCGGGACAACGAGAGGCGGTAACGCTTGTTTCTGTTGCGGTTGCAGCAAACTCAGACGAAGGGCGCCTGAGGACTGCTACTGTCTGCTGGCACTAAGCGGGTAAAGCCGGCCCCCTCGCGAGGGCCGGCTCCCGTAATGGTAGCCCACGATACAGCGCGGAGTGCCACCGCCTGCATCGCTAAGCCGGGTTTGGCAGCGTTACGACAATTCGACTTCGGCGCCTGCCTCTTCCAGCTTGGTCTTGATGTCTTCAGCTTCTTCACGTGAGATTGCTTCTTTGATGGTGTTGGGCGCGCCATCAACCATTTCCTTGGCTTCTTTGAG
>SLED01000031.1 GCA_007124945.1 Salinibacteraceae bacterium
AACCGCGTCATCTATGTGAGAAGCCGTTGGAGCCGGGAAGTTTTCCCGCAAGGATGTCCGAGTAGCTGGAGGCATCTATAATAAAGTGTACAGACGGAGAAATCGTGTTGAGGGGCACATTCTCACACATGCTTTTCGCATGAATCCGGTTGGGGATTCATTGATCCGCTATAGTGTTCGTTTTCGCGGATGAGCAGGTTGCTTCAGTAGATTAGAATGGGAGTCTTCTCGATCCCATTCTCCACGACAATTTCCGCAGGGCCATCGCCGTATGGACGCCGACGGAGGGTATTTAAATCTGCTCCCCCCTTGGGTAGCTGTCCTGAAGCGATGGCCGAATGTCATGCCTATGGTACTGACGGGTGTAGATGCCGTAGGTGATGGCAGCCCCCCTTTCCTTGCTAAAGAGGCGACTTGTACTTTGTTAGTCGCTTCGCTGGTAGTACCGATCCCATACTTCGATCGATTTAAGCCCAGAAGCCCGGACGCCGCACACCCCGCTCACGCCACCTCCTTCAAATACGCGAGATTCTCCGGCGTAAAGGGCGTCTTCGGCACATCGAACGCCTGGTAGAAACCTGTTGCATCACACGTGTTACCCTCAATCAACATCTCGAACTGGTCGGGGCTAATCGGCAGGAGGCCAAAGCGTCCGAGCGCGTGCACGGCCGGCCGAACCAACCAGATGGGTTGATGGACTTTGCGCTTCGGCTCCCGTCCAAAGCCACGCGTAATACGATCCAGCACCTCCAGGTAGGGTATCCGCTCCTCGCCCGCTACACAATACGACTGCCCCGCGTGCCTCTCATTCTGAAGCGCCTGAACAAAAGCCGCAGCAACCACCTCAATCGCCACCGGCTGCTGTTCGTACAACCCATCGCCGAAGACGGGCAGAATCGGAAATGGTTTGACGAGGTCCTTGACGAGCCGAGAGCAGAACTCGGGCTGCCCTGGACCGGGCTTTCCAAAAATGAGCGTTGGCCGTAAAATGACCGCATGCTCAAAGTCAGCCCCTCGCACGGCCTCCTCGGCCGCCCACTTCGTGGTCTGATACGCCGATACCCCATCGGGGCGGGCTCCGTTGGCACTCATCTGGACAAATCGCCTTATGCCCTCTTCCGCTGCCTCAGCTACTACGTTTCGCGTTCCATCGGCGTGAATAGCATCGAAGGTGACTCCTTTCGAGGGCTTCTCGTCGATGATCCCCACCAGATGAATCACCGCGTCGCAACCGCGCATGGTGCCACGGAGGCTGTCGGCGTCCGTGATATCGCCGGAGACGCGTTCAACGTTTTCCTCATCATCGATATGCAACTGGGCTTCCCGGTCGCGCAGTAAACAGCGTACGGTATGCCCTTCGCGAACAAGGTCGCGCAGAATGTAGGACCCGACGAAGCCGGTGGCACCGGTGAGGAATACGTGCATCAGAACGGTAGACGCTTATTGGAGGCGCGGGGCAACATAGACGCATGCACATCCAAGGAGTTTACGCTGTCTGATACGCTGAGCTACGACGTGTGCCAGCGATACTTCTTCAGCAGTGCAGCATCACGCGAGCGCTGCATCACCGTACCGCATTTCTCACACCAGTAGACCACCTCCTTAACCGGCGCAGAGATGCCCAGCAGAAAGAGCAAACTGCCAAGTAAGCCATACCGGGGCTCTACAACTACACCCGGATGATTGAGGTCATTTCCACAGTTACAGGTGGAATGTACTGTGAGCGTTTCATCGGCATCCGGCCAGTTCTCTCGGGAAAGAGGCGGCATAGACTTGTCGCTGCCAACGTCGTCCGGTGCGCCGGCAGCGGAGGTGTTCTCGAGGGTAGACATGGTAAGGCGCGGTTGTTCGAAAGGGCGAGCTACCTGCACCCCGTTCGTAGACATAGCCCCTTGAGACGTTACGATGCCACGAGATTTCGAAGCCCAGATGCCGCCTTACTCGTGACCTCGCACTACGACGTGTGCCAACGGTATTTTTCGAGCGTATCTGGGTCTCGGCTTCGCTGCATGACAGTGCCACATTCCTCACACCAGTACACCACTTCCTTTACAGGTGCCGAAATACCGATCAGGAATCGCACCCCAGAGAGAAAACCGTACCGGGGCTCCACCGTGACCCGCGGATGGTTCAGATCACGACCACACGCGCACTCCCGCGCCTCCGTCGCGCCAGTGTTGGACGACGACGTTCTGGTAGAGCGTTCGGGAATGTCCCTTTCCACATCATCGGGTAACTTGAACGACCCGAAAATGCGCTCGTCAAGTGGCACCCCTGTTGGACGCTCGAAAAGATAATGGTCAGCCGACCATCGACCTGAACCGAACACGCTTAGGACGAGCAGCAGAACAAGCACCAGGGCAGCAAACTCAAGCGACTGTCCGGCCGCCAGCAATCCTTCATGCAAATGAACGAAAAACACGGCACCGAAAAGTATCGGTACCTGGACGAGTGCTGCCACGCGCGTGAAGAGCCCGACCGCAAGCAGGAGTCCGCCCACGAGATGTGCTACCGCCACATAGTGCATTAACGCTGCCGACACAAAGGCCGGCTCTGCTGTATGCTGCAACATAAGCGTAGAGTCTTGCACCAGCAGCACGCCCCGAACGAACAGACCAACCCCGAGATACGCCCGGATGACGTCGAGAGCCTCTCCCTGGAAATGACGTGTCCACTCAACCAACCGTCTGTACGCATCCATGGCCGCCACCGATTCCGATGATCAGTCTATGCGCGGAGTGCAAATCTTTACAGATCCACCACCCTCACTTCACAACGCCTCCACAAATAGTTCTAATTGAAAAGCTTGTGGTATGTTTTCTCGCGGCACGAGAAAATCACGCTTTTGAAGATGGGCCTCAAAACGAGATAGTGAACTCCACGGAGGGCTGGAACCCAAGATCAGAGACTTCGATTGTGTCGAAGCCCACGAGAGGCGTGCTGCCGTCGCGCTCAAAGTGTGGGGAGCGCGTGCGGTACCAGGGATTATTGCGGTTATAAAGGTTGAAAAGCCCGAGGCGAGCCTCCAGCAGTGCACCAAAAACCCGCTCCCGGTAATGGAGGCTGGCGTCCATGCGATGGTAGGGGGAAAGGCGCTCGGGTTCACCATCGTGTGTTAACGCGAGCGTGTTGGGCGCCCCGGATGCCCACATCCAGGTCAGGTGTGCCGTAAGGCCGTCGGAAATCGATGTTTTCAGGTGTGTAGTAAATTCGTGACGGCGGTCCCAGCTGGCAGCAAACGGTTCGCCTCCGTTCACATCATCGTTCTGCAGATCGACCCGTGCGAGTGCGTAGCTGGACGTCCAGTTCACCGGGCCAAATTGTTGCCGCTTCATAAACTCAAGCCCGCGCGCGGAAGCGGTATTGCTGTAACGCCAGGGCGATAGCAGCACGCTATCCAGAAATTGCGATGTGGGCAACAGCGCTTCATGCTGACGCACATTATCGTACGATTTAGCGTAGGCTTCGACCTGCAAAAGCGTGTTGGACGATATCTTTAAATAGGCCCCGGCTGTGGCATTGTGCACCCGAGTCGGCGGCTGGCTCTCGTCGCTCATCACCCAGATATTGCCCGTGGCATTGCGCTCAAGCGAAAGCCGATGAAGGAACTGATGGTTCTTGCTATAGCCCAGTCCGATTGATAACGCCTGCTCGGGAAAGAGCCGCGTCTGGATACGCGGAGAGAGTCGCCAAAACGAGCCCTGCGTGGCATAATGCGTTCTTAGGCCGGCCTGCATATTCAGCCAGGAGAGGTCTTTCCAGTCCAGCTGGCCAAAGAGATCAACCTTGGTACTGCGACTTTCGTCTGTATAGTTTGGGCGCGCAGCCGACTCTTCCGAGTAGGTTACGTCGAACTGCTGTACGGTGGTACCGGCGGACCAGCTGCTGACGCTGCCCAGCGCGCCCTCGAATTGCTGCTCCGCTTTTAGATTAAGCAGGCTGTTTTCGGAACGAAGGGGCGACAGAAAGTTACGCGCCTGCATTGATCCAGGCGTGCCGTCGGGTTGAACCAGGCGGGTGTAAACGAAATTCTCCTTATCGAACATGCTGTAGTAGCGGCTGGCCGCCACGGTGGTACGCCCGAAGATATTGCTGGCAACAGGTTTGAACCAGCGAACGCTTCCGGCCTCATTACCCCACTCGTTACGCGTGCTGGTTTTCAAGAGATCGATGTCGCCCTCACCCTCTCCGTTATCGGGGATGAAGAAAGACGGTTGCCGCTGGCCGTCCTGGGCTGTCCGGTCCCCGCCGATATATCCGCTTGCCATGATTCGGTGTCCGCTATCCCACTCCATCTGCAGCTTACCGTGGAGGTCGTAGAATCGGGCGGTGGGGTCTGCCTGCGTCACGCCAGGGTCCGCGTCCGTACCCCCGCCCGTACTAAACACCTCCGTCGGCCGCTCGATATTCAGGCCGTGATTGACGAGGCGATCGTTCTGGAAGAGAGAAAAGGTGTCGAGGAAGGAGTGCCGCCCAGCGATGAGCCAGCTACCGCGTCCATCAGCCAGTGGACCTTCAGCGGTGCCCCGAATGGCTGTGTTACTGAGGCTTACCCGCTGCCGATGCCCGGTTTGTGAGCCCGTTCGCGTAACGAAGGAAAGGGTCCCACCCGGAGGAGCAGCGAAAGAGGCCGGGGCGACGCCGTAGTAGAACGCTACCGTCTGCAGGGCGTCCTCGTTAAAGGCATCAAACAGCCCGAAGAAATGGCTCTGGTTGTAGATAGGGACGCCATCGAGGAGAACCTGAAACCCATCCGCCCGGCTGCCCCGGACGCTAAGCCCGTCCGAGAACGCGCCAGAGAGTGATACGGACGGAAGCGGCTGCAGCGCGCGTAGCACGCTCTGCTCCCCGAACGGCGCAGCCAGTTCTGGCTGAATGAGGTTGTGCCAGGTCGTATCGACATCCGTGTCGAGCACGCTGCTGTTGACCACCACTTCGGGCCCATGCTCGTTAGCGGGTGCCAGCCGGATGGCAATCTCTCGTCCGCTGGTGGCGGCCTCAACCGTGCGGGCCTCATAACCCACGTACGACGCCGTGAGGGCTACGCCTTCAGGCACGCGCGCCTGAAATGCTCCACTCTCGTTCGCCACAACACCTCGTGTGCGGCCCTCCTCCTCCCAGACAATCGTGGCAAAAGGCAGGCGAGCGCCACGATCTGCGTCTACCACGTAACCCGAAACCCGTGCGCGCGGGCGATCAGTATTGTGGGGATGCAACAATACCTGCTGGCGCTCATGATCCACACGCATGCCCACTCCCTCCACGCGCAGGCGATGGGCAAGGCGGTCGAAAACGTCTCCCGACTCCTCAAGCGAGAATTGTACGCGCTTGCCGCTAATGAGCGCATCGCGATACAGGAACTGATAACCGGTGCGTTCCTCCACAGCCTCAATGACGGCCCGAAGCCTTTCCTCATCCTCTACAGCAGAAACGCCATACGATTCTGCCGGCAGGACACACCACAGGCAGAACAAACAAAGAGAAAGTATGGCTGAAGTCCGCACCATATTAGTTTGCTTCAAAGTGGAAGGTGCCGTCCTCACGCAACCTGAACTCGCCGTCCATCACCATTCCCAGGTCTTCCAGGCTGGCCTCGATATCTTCCAACAATATACGACCTGTAAGGGTTTGATGCGCAAGCTCCTGCGGAATATCGATGGTGACGCGATGATGATATTCAAGCTCACGAACGATTTCCTGGAGCGGCTCTTCTTCAAATCGGAGCTCGTTCTCCATCCATCCCAGGTACCGATTCCGCGGGGCCTCCTCCGGGTCGAGTAGCTCTCCTGCCGCTGTTAAACGCGCCCTCTGACCGGGCGCAAGATCGCGCGACTCGCCCGACCGTGTATCCACCAGCTGCACCAGCCCATCCTGGAGATACACGTCCAGCCCGTCGCCCCAGGTGCGTACGTTGAACGACGTTCCGAGCACGCGGACACGGCCGGATCGCCCATCAACCTGAACCTCTTGATCCGCGGGCTCCACCTCGAAATAGGCTTCACCGTCAATGCCATACCGTACATAGTCGCGCTCGCGTGAAAGTAGTACGAGCTGTGAGTGCGGACGTAGCGTTACGCGTACGCCGTCTTCCGTCACGTGCGTCACGGAGGTTGTGTCGGCTGTTGCCAGCACATCGGGCGATGGGGAGCGCAGCAACAGAAATGCTAAAACGCCGGCCAGCAGAAGTGAGGCTGCCACCGCTGCGACGAGGCGGCTGGACTGTATCGAAAAAATACGGGCTTTACGCTGCTCAATTCCTGCGGTGGTAGCAATATCCTTCCATAGCTCCTCTTTCTGACGGGAAGAAAGTTGGTCCGCACCCATCTTCCGATCGGTTCGAAAATCAGCGAGCGCCTCCAAAAAGTCTTCGTCCGAGTTGTCGCGCTGCACCAACGGGGCCTTCCCCTCAAGGAAGAAACCGATGCGTCGTACAGCGTCTCGATCGCGCTCGGGGACAGCGTTATGTTTGTTTACGTGATCTGACATTCAATAAAGTTGCACGCTAACTGTGAGGTAGGGTAGTGCCGGAGTCCAGATCGACGCTGAAGTTTCTCTCCGACCCTTCGATTTTGATGGTGGCGGGTTGCTCGGGCTCCAGAATAATCCGGCCGGTGATGCGGGTTGGCGAGCCCGTTTCCTCCAGCGTCAGATCCATCTGAAACCTCAGTATGCCGGAGGTGAGGGCATACAGCGGAAGGTCGGCGGACCCAACGTGGCGATCGACGCGGTTTATCGTTACATCTACCGTTTCGAAAGTCACATCATAGTTGAGGCGACGCTCACTGCCATCCACCAGGATTCCTTCCTGACGCTGCGCGCCCTGGAGTTCCATAGGATCGGCCTCCTGCAGAAGATGCCACTCAGCCTTCCGGTTGAAGGTGTGTGCTTCGAGTACATCGGAGGAGCTGGCTTCAACCGTGCTCTCCCCTTGCTGCTCAGCAGCGAACGTTATGCTGTAAACATTGGAGAGCGCCGGCATCTGCAGACGCTCGCCGGCTCCATCTTCGTACACATACATGTTGGAGGCTTCAAGGCTGGTAGAGAGCGACGTCTCGATGCCCTCACGGAGGTACGACACGTGGTGCGTGTGGTCCGACTCGTCGTACGTGAGCTCGTAATTTGATACCGCACCCCGCCAGGTGCTGTTGGGGTTGTGACTGACACGCGCCGCGCGCGAAGCCATCTCATGAACAAGCGTATCCTCGCGCAAGGTGCCAACCATGTCGTAGAGATCCATGGACCAGCCGGCGGTCCGGTCGCCGAGTGTAGCGGCGAGGACTTCTGCCGTCTGCTCCGATTCCTCTGCAGACACCTGCGCATCCGGGACCTGGCCTAACGGCGCGTCACACGACAGGAGAACGACGCTCGACATCATGAAAAGCA
>SLED01000231.1 GCA_007124945.1 Salinibacteraceae bacterium
GGCAGGTATACACCGGCTGAATCGACCAGATAGATGATGGGGACGCGATTTTCGAGGGCAATTTCCTGCGCGCGGAGGTTTTTCTTCGCCGTGATCGGAAACCAGGCGCCAGCTTTTACAGTGGCGTCGTTGGCTACGATGAGGCAGAGGCGATCCTGCACGTGCCCGAGCCCCATGACGGTACCCGCTGCGGGGCATCCTCCCTCGTTTTCGTACATCTCGTACCCCGCAAACTTGCCCAGCTCCATGAAGTCATCGGGGTCATCCAGGAGATGGGCAATGCGCTCTCGAACCGTAAGCTTACCGCGGTCGTGTTGGCGCTTGATACGTCGTTCTCCTCCCCCTTTTTCGATGACGGCCGCGCGCTCACGCCAGGTCTCAAGCATCTCAAAGTATGCTGCGCGCCTTCGTTCGTATGAAGAGGAGTCGGGGTTTACCGGTGAGCCAATGGAGGAGGCTGTGGTCGCTTCGGCCATGAACATCTATGTCTGCTGTAACATGCGGAGAGGGCGCAGCAAGCGCGATAGTGCGCCAAGAAGGTAGGTGCTACACCAAACAAAAAAAAGCCCGATCCACAAGGGACCGGGACTTTTACGAAAGGCTACACACACCGTTTAAGGGCCGTGTAGACAAAACGATAGCGGCAAGATCAGATGATGGCGCTGATCTTCTGGAAGATTTCGCTCCGCGGCTCACCCGTTTTCTCGTGGATGAGGTTGACCATCTTATTCATGTCGCCGCGGGCTTTCTTCATTTCCTTGTCACCAAAGTCGGCCTCGCTCCAAATCGACTTGATTTGGGCGCGCACCCGATACCAGCTCTGGTCCATCCGTTCTGTTGCCATAATATTGCTCAGCAAGGTTCGTCATAACTATTGAATATCTGTTTTACCAAAAATACCCCGGTCGGTTTCTGCTGACGCGGTTCGCCCTGATCTGACGAGAGCCAGAACGGCCGGTCAGCCGCGATCCTGCGCGCTCAAACGCTAATCGCCCGGATGAATACGAAGTTCGTTCGACAGCTCGTTCGGGTCATCCCCGCGCGGATCTACGCCGCGTTTCTTGAGAAGCGCCCCGCATAGTTCGATCGCCTCAACAAGCCCCTGGGCTACACGATCCTCCCGAATCGCCAGACGGATGTGCTCGACGATCTCGATCCAGTCTTCCTCCTCTACTTCCGCATTGATTCCCTCATCGCCGAGCACCTCTATGCGATGCTCCAGAATGGAGATAAAGATTAGAATACCGGTTCGATCCCGGCTGTTAAACACCTCCTCCACCACAAACGCCTGCATGGCCCGGCGGTGCACCTTCCGGGCGAGGAGTCCTTCCGGGATAAGTGCCCGCTTAACAGCAGGAATGTATTCGGTAACCACCGCTCCAAGCGCTCCTGCCATGGTAGCTACCAACGCCACGCCCCAGCTCGTGTACATCCAGGCGAGGCCCCACCCCTCGTATACCTGTTGTATGATCAACACCAGCAGTAGCGCTCCAACCGCGCAGACACTCGCTGCGCGCCACACAGCCTCTCCGTACCGACCGCTGTTCTTGATGATAAAGGGAACGATCTCACCCGACGTGCCGGCCTCGGCGGCGTCCACAGCTTCTTTTATGCGACTCAGTTCCGCCTCGGAGAAATGCAGGGGCATGCGGGATTCTCAGTTGTGAGCGTGAAGGTAGGAGCTTCTCAAAATGAAGAATGAAGATCAAGCCGTCTTACCCACTCCTGCAGCTTCAAAAGCATCCTGTACGATAGATTGCGCCTCAGACACCAGTGCATTCAGGTGATTCTCCCCTTTAAAGCTTTCAGCATAAATCTTGTAGATGGCCTCGGTGCCCGAGGGCCGCGCCGCAAACCAGCCGTTTTCGGTCACCACCTTCAGGCCGCCGATATTGGCGTTGTTACCGGGTGCCTTCGTAAGTTTTGCCTCAATAGTTTCACCGGCTAATTGGTCTGCTGCAATCGTATCCGGAGACAGCTTCTTCAGCGCTGCTTTCTGGTCGAGGGTGGCCGGCGCCTCCACCCGCTTGTACACCGGCTCGCCGAAGGTAGCTGTTAGGTCTGCGTAGTGCTCGCCGGGATCCCGGTCCGTAACTGCCGCGATCTCCGCCGCAAGCAAATTCAGAATGATGCCGTCCTTATCGGTGGTCCAGACCTTCCCATTCTTCCGCAGAAACGATGCCCCGGCGCTCTCTTCTCCACCGAACACGATAGCGCTCTGTAGGAGGTCATCCACAAACCACTTGAAGCCCACTGGCACCTCACGCACAGACCGGCCCAGGCTTTTCACCACCCGATCGATCATGGAGCTGGAAACAAGTGTTTTTCCGACCTGCGCATCGTCTGGCCACCCGTCTCGATGCTCTATCAGATATTTGATCGCCACAGCCAGGTAATGGTTCGGGTTCATCAGACCTACCGACGGGGTTACGATCCCGTGCCGGTCAAAGTCCGGGTCATTTCCGAAAGCAATGTCAAAGCGGTCCTTCAGGTCAACCAGCCCCGCCATCGCATACGGTGACGAGCAGTCCATGCGTATCTTTCCATCCTTGTCTATGCGCATGAAGCGGAAGGTCGGATCCACCTCTTTATTTACAACCTCCAGGTCAAGGCCGTATTCGTCGGCGATCGGTTCCCAGTATCCGATCCCCGAACCGCCCATCGGGTCGACGCCGATAGAAATACCGGCTGCCGCGATCGCATCCATATTGATCACGGAGTTAAGGTCGTCTACATAGGGCCTGATGAAGTCTCTGCTTACCACCTTTTCTCTGGCCTTCCGTAGTGGAATGCGCTTCACTCCTTTCAGACCATTCTTCAGGAGCTCATTTGCCCGGTCCTGGATTTTCCCCGTCAGCTGATCCCCGGCTGGTCCGCCTGTCGGAGGATTGTATTTGAATCCACCATCTTCCGGCGGATTATGAGAGGGTGTGAGCACGACCCCATCGGCCTTCGCGCGGTTGGGCGACTGGCTGTGGGTAAGGATCGCGTGCGATATCACGGGAGTGGGGGTGTAGCCTCCTCCTACCTGGGTCACCACGTTCACGCCGTTTGCAGCCAACACTTCCAGTGTGGTTGCAGCAGCAGCTTCGGAGAGCGCGTGGGTGTCCACTCCCAAAAACAACGGACCCGAGATGCCTTCTGCTGCGCGCACCTCTGCTACTGCCTGGCTCACAGCCAGAATGTGGTCCTCGTTGAAGGTTCGCTCAAACGAAGAACCGCGGTGCCCAGACGTACCGAAGCTCACGCGCTCTTTTTTCGCTGACACGTCTGGCGACTCCGTGAAATAGGCAGTCACAAGACGCGGAATCGAGACAAGATTATCGGGTGGTACCGGCTGCCCGGCCAGATCATGAAGAGCCATGACATAAGGAGGTAGTGGTGGAATGTAACGCGCTGGTCAACCTATGATATCAGACCGATATTAGCCAGCATGAGCACCTGGCTTCAGGAATCGTTACACGCCTGGATGATATAGCCCACGCCATCTGCCGCCCGGGCACACTCATGAACCGCCCGTACACCACGTTAGTATCTGAACATCGATGGCAGGCGGATCGACAACCCGGGCCGCGCAATTTGAAAAGGGTGTCAAGGGGTTGATCTACAGCCCTACCCGCGTTTATCTTCGGGATCCGTTGCCGATAGCTGTAGTACGACGTGTTTGCAAGCACAGATTCCTCGGTAGCTCAATGGTAGAGCATGCGGCTGTTAACCGCAGGGTTGTAGGTTCGAGTCCTACCCGGGGAGCCATATAAGTTTACGACCTTCAAGAGAACGCTGGCTGCTCCTCCAGCCCTCCCCAGGCCAGTGTTCTCTTAGCCTCCGACCACATCGGTCGGAGGCTTTTTTTGTTTTGTGCATCGCGCTGCGTATCCTTCCGAGACGGCTCCCCACAGACGTATGACGCCATGCCCTTCCTTCTTGCGTTACTTGCACTCTTTATTCCCCGGCTCGTCATCATCGGGTTGTGGCTATTCTCTACCTGGTTTGTTGGCGTATTCGCTACCCTGCTCTGGCCGCTTCTGGGCTTCATTTTTGCGCCTACCACGCTGCTCTGGTATAGCGTCGTCGTAAACCTGATGGGAGGCACGTGGGATGTCGTAGCGCTTATCGGACTTGCCGTAGCCATCATGCTGGACCTCTCTCCCGCGGCTGGACGCCGCGAATGACACTTCTGCCGCGGCACGTCGTACAGACCAGTGCTTGCTATCGTCAGCTTCGTACAGCGCGTCCGAGCAGTACGCAAACCTACCCGTCTCATTTAGATTACCGGAGATCGATGCTTTTCCATCGTTTAATTGGTGTTCAGCTTTCTCTTCTACTCGTTTCGCTTTTTCTCCTCCTCCCGTCAGCTGTCGCACAGGAGGCCCCTGATGAGTTGCTCCCCGTAGATGCGGGCGTGCACGTCGACACACTTGACAATGGCTTGGTCTACTATGTCCGAGAAAATGACGAGCCTACCGCTCGGGCGGAGTTGCGCCTCGTGGTTAATGTGGGCTCTGTGCTTGAAGAAGAGCATGAGCTCGGACATGCGCACTTCGTAGAGCATCTCCTCTTCAATGGCACTGAGCGATTTGAGGAGCAGGAGATCATCGACTTCCTCGAAGGCATTGGAATGCGCTTTGGGCCGGATGTGAACGCCTACACCAGCACGGATGAAACGGTGTATATGCTCACGATCCCCACCGATGACGAGGAAGTGCTCGAAACGTCCTTCAAGGTGCTGGAAGACTGGGCCTCCCGCGCCACCCTCTCCGACGAGGCGGTAGAGAAAGAGCGCGGTATCGTGATCGAAGAGTGGCGTGCCCGCCTCGAGAACGCCAGCGGCCGGATGCAGGAAGAAATTATCCCGAAGCTGCTGCACAACTCGCGCTATGCCGATCGGATGCCGATTGGAGATACAGCGGTTATCCGAAATGCTGCACCCCAGACGTTTCGCGACTTCTACGAGCGCTGGTACCGGCCCGACCTGATGAGCATCGTTGCGGTAGGTGATTTTGACGCGGAGGACATCATTGGCCGGATTCACGAGCATTTCGGACATCTAACCGTACCCGACGATGCACCGGAGCGGCCGACGTTCGATATTCCGGGACACGATGAGACGCTGTACGCCATCGCCTCCGATCCCGAATTCCCAATCAGCAACGTGCAGGTAGCATTTAAGCGGGAAGCGCAGCGAGTGGCTACGGTTCAGGATTACAAGGAAAGCCTCACGCGGTCGCTTTTCCGCTCCATGTTGAACACGCGACTCAGCGAAATCGCCCGTGAGGGTGACTCACCATTCCTCAGTGCGAGCACGTACGAAGGTGGCCTTGCACGCCCGGCATCGTTTTACGGGCTTACGGCTCGGGTAGAGGATGACAGCTTGTTCTCCGGGATGGAGGCTGCCTTACTGGAAGCCGAGCGCGTGCGCCAGCACGGCTTCACCGAATCGGAGCTGGAGCGCCAGAAACGCCGCACGCTGCGTAGCCTCGAACGCGCCTTCAACGAGCGCGACAACATTCGCTCCGCTGAGTATGTCTCCCGGTATGTGAATCACTACCTGGAGCAGCGCCCGCTGCTCGATACAGAAGATCGATTCAGGCTGGCCGAACGGATTCTGCCGGAAATATCGCTGGAAATGGTTAATGAGGTGGCCGCTGATCTTTTCGCTGACAAAAACCGCGTCGTCATTGCGCAGTTGCCAGAGCGACCGGACCTCCTCAAGCCAACCGAAGAGCAACTTGCTGAGGTATTGGATGCGGTACGAGATCGGACAATCGATCCGTATGAGGATGTAGAAGTGGACGCACCGCTACTTGCGGAGCTACCTGAGCCCGGGCAGATCATCCATGAGGAGACCGATGAGGTGTATGACGTCACAGAACTCCGACTGGATAACGGTGTGCGGGTCCTCTTCAAGCCGACCGACTTTAAAGATGACGAGGTGCGCATGTCGGCCTTCTCCCCTGGTGGTACGTCACTCGCCGAAGATGACAACTACTTCAATGCTTCCTTCGCTTCTTCCATCGTCCAGAATAGCGGAGTGGGTGAGTTCGATGCGAATGCGCTTGATCGCGCCCTGGCCGGCCAGGTGGTAAGTGTAAACCCGTTCGTAAGCGAGCTGGAGCAGGGATTCCGCGGCGAGGCTTCACCTTCAGACCTTGAGACGCTCTTTAAGCTGGTGCATCTGTACGCGACCTCGCCCAGAGCAGACAGCAGCGCGTTCCAGTCGTTTAAGAACCAGCAGCGGTCCTTCCTCGCAAATCGCGCAGCGACGCCCGGAAGTGCTTTTCAGGACTCGCTGATTACCGCCATGTACGACAACGACATCCGCCGGCGCGTACCATCGGTGGATGATATTGACAACCTGGACCTGGAAGCGGCACACGCGTTCTTTCAGGAGCGCTTCGCCGACGCTGGCGACATGGCCTTCGCCTTCGTCGGTAACATCGACCCTCAGCTGCTACGCATGTACGCCGAGCAGTATCTTGGCTCGCTCCCTTCGTCAGCGCAGGCCGGCGAGTGGCGTGATGTTGCGCCTCGCAAACCCGATGGCGTTATAGAGAAAGCTGCCTACAGAGGCCAGGCAGAACAGAGTCAGGCGGCCATTATCTTCCACGGACCGATGGAGGATGACATCCTTCAGCGGCATCATTTGAGCACGCTGGAAAATGTGCTCAGCATCCGGCTGCGACAGGAACTCCGGGAACGCCGAAGCGGGGTCTATGGCGTCCAGGTACAGGCCAGCACATCCGTGCGACCGCACTCGGAGTACGAACTGGCGATCGTCTTCGTGGCCGACCCGGAGCGCGTTGAAGAACTAACCTCCGCTGTGTTCGAGGAGATCACAGACCTACAGGAAAATGGTATCCCCGAGGACAAACTTGCTTCTACCAAGGAGCAGCAACGACGCTCGCGGGAAACAGCGCTTGAAGAGAACAGCTTCTGGCTCGGTCAGCTTACCTCTACGGCGCGCTATCCAGAGCGCACCCTGGATGTTCTCGTTGATGGATTTGACGAGCGAGTTGATTCGACCACGCTTGAAGACATCCAGGAAGCGGCCCGCACTTTCCTCAATCACGAACGGTACATCTCGGTGACGCTCTTCCCGGAGCGTATGGCTCCAGAAGATGAAACCGCTTCGACTCACACCGAAGAATAAAACCAGCGCGGTGTCCAATAATCGCCCTCCCGACGTACGGTACGTGGGGAGGGCTTTTTTTGATGGCTCAGAACTGTAGCGTAATCCCGAGCGAGAAGTTCAGCAAGTCGGTACGTGAGCGACGCACATCAAACCTGAGATCACCATCCACGCGTTCTATCGAGCCGCGGCGCAGGTACTCCGCTTCCTGCCCCCACAGGTATCGCGCGCCCATCGTCAGGTAGATGTTGCGCATGGCCTGCCGCGCCTCATTCTCACGCTCATACTGAAACACGCGGATATCCAGCCCCGCCCCTACCCCGTAACTCAACGCAAAGTCGTCGAAGTTAACGGATGAGGCCACCGGATCGCGGGTTGGCGAGCCGCGGTCCTCGATTCGCGTACTCGTAAAGAGATATTTAAACCCAAAGAGCCCATCAACATGAGGGCGAAGTACTCCTTCCTCGGGCTGCAGGCGCAGGAGCAAATGTGTGAGAATGATATCGTTCGTTGTCCGAACGTCCACGGTCACGTCCGGAATCGTTCTACTAAATGGTTCGCTTCGACGCTCGATTCCGTAGTTCATGTATGCCACGTCCAACCCGATAAGAGCAGGCGTGTCCTGGATCCGCAATCCGGCCATCACGTCGATGCCAATGCCTGCTCTACTTACATTGTCAGCAAACCCGCCCTGCGGAATTCCCACAACGGGCTGAATGGAAAGCTCAGGCCGCACCTGAGCCTCAGCCGGGCAGGGCGTCATCGCAAACAAAAGGAGTGCTACCAGCGCGCCAATCTTCAAAGATGAGATCATCGTGATGCCGCGGTTTTATGAAGAGAATTAGTGGTTCAGCTGGCCGCGCGGCTCTTGAAGGCCGCATAGCGCACTCACTCTGCCAGTGATACGGCCTGTTCGTTAAGCCTGTCCTGCGCAAAAAGGTCGGCGAAGGCGGGTCGTGCTCGGTTCAACAAAAGCTCAGCCAAGAGCTTCCCAAATCGAAACGCCATGCCCATCCCGTGCCCGTTAAATCCGCCGGCATAAAAGCTCCCGGGAGCGGATGACACCTCCCCGAATAGGGGCAATCCATCGTCTGTAAAGCCCATCGTACCGCTCCACCGGCGCTGCACCTTCGCACCGGAGGCCCAGGGAAAATGTCGCTGTAGATAATCGCGAAGGGCATCCTGAACCGGTTCAGTAACCCGGTCCTCGAAGCCCACCTCGTCGTCTGCGTGCTGATGCCTAGCACCGCCGAGAAGCAGTTCGCCAGAATCCAGCTGCCGCACGTAATAGTTTCCTTCGTGCGAGTAAAGCGGCATGGGAAGGCGGCGCGGAGAATGGGGACGGGTGGAAAACATCTGCGCACGGACAGGCCTGATCAGGGTATCCGGCCGCTCCACACCCGAAATGGTGGCTGCATTTGTGGCTATCAGGACCTGAGCCGCGCGGAACGTTCTGGACCGGGTGAGCAGATGTACGTCGCCGGCCGCGGTTTTGAACTCCTCCACGGGATGCCGCTCAAAAAGTTGAGCCCTGCTCATCTGAAGAATGTGCTGCACCAATCGCAGCGGGTTGCACATTGCACCAGAGGGCACGTTCAATCCACCGAAAAATCCGCGGGATAGCGTCCGCTCACGTACTTTTTCCGGTGGCACGTAGGCTGCCGGTATGCCATCTGCCCGCAGCGGGGCAACGGACGCGCGCAGGCGCTCATCTTCTTCATCGGATCCCGCAACGATCAGGCTTCCCGTTCTCTCCAGGTCGATAGCTGACGGATCCAGCTCCGACTCAAGTAACTGCCTGTTTTCCATCGTGAACTGCCAGAGCCGCTGCGCCGCCTTTCGTCCGTACCGGTCAATGTCGGTCAGATAATCGGTGGCTATACCCTGAAGCAGAAACCCGGCATTCCGCCCACTTGCACCTGTGCCCACCTCCGCCGCGTCAATAACGGCCACATCCAGGGCTGGCTCGATTTTCTTTAGCCAGAACGCCGTTGAGGCGCCCGCGATGCCCGCACCGACGATAGCGACATCGCAGGAGATAGCAGGCGCGCGATCCTGCTGATGCCAGTACGAACGGGTCATCATGAGATGCACTTGCTTTCAGAACAGAAGGTGGTCAATACTCCCCTCCAAGAGCCGCCGTTTCATCCCCACGCGACTCGTGTACGAATCTACGCTGAAAGATCGACCACGATACGTCCCTGCACGCTTCCTTCCAGAATATCCTGACTGCGGTCGTAGACGGCATCCAGCGGAATTATTTCTGCGAGCATCCGCTCCAACGCTGGTTTGGGAAGATCTTCAGCCAGGCGCCTCCATGCGCGGCGGCGTTCCTCCTGTGGAGAGGTGTTGGAATCAATACCGGCAAGGGTGACACCACGTAGTATAAAGGGGTAGACGGTGGTTTTTAGCTGATGCCCCCCGGCGAGTCCGCAGGCAGCTACCGCGCCGCGACGGCCAATCTGGCTGATGATTGCCGCAAGCGTATCCCCTCCCACCGTGTCTACAGCTCCCGCCCAGCGGGATGTATCCAGCGCACGCTGTGGGCCTGCGCCCAGGTCGCCACGAGGAATGATTCGCGAGGCGCCAAGCGCCTGCAGATACTCCTCCGCCTCGCTTCCGGTTGAGGCGACTACGTCGTACCCGAGCTCCGACAGAATCGCTATGCTCATGCTGCCGACGCCTCCGGTAGCACCGGTCACGACGATTTCGCCCTGTTCGGGTGATACACCGGCATCCTCAAGCGCGAGCACTGACAGCATGGCCGTAAACCCGGCAGTGCCGATTTCCATCGCCTCCAACGGCGTCAGCCCCTCGGGTAGCGGGACGAGGTGTTTCGCCTGCAGTCGCTGTTTTTGTGCATAGCCACCCCAGTAATCCTCACCCAGCCCGTATCCGGTCTGAATGACGAAGTCACCAGGATCCAGCCAATCCACTCCGGATGATGTAACCTCACCCACCAGATCAATGCCTGGAACGAAGGGAAAGTCGCCGCGGATGATCTTTCCCTCTCCCACTACGGCCATACCATCTTTGTAATTGAGGCTGGAGTAGTGCACGTCGACCTCTACATTGCCTGCTGGCAACTGGTCTTCATTCACAAGCTGGATGCCACAGGAGTGGTCTCCATCTTTATTGTCTACCAAGAGAGCATGGAATGGCATAGCGATGCATTCGGTAAGAGTTAGCGGTTCAGCGGCCCGTTACTTACAGGAGTCACTCACATGTTCTCCGTCGATGAACACACCGCAAACACGTGTTACGTATTCGAAAGGGTCGCCATCAAACAGCACGACGTCAGCGTCCTTGCCTTCTTCCAGTGAGCCTACACGATCGGCGATACCAAGTAGCGCAGCTGCGTTGATGGTGAGCGCGCGAAGGGCATCGTCGAAATCAAGCCCGTTCTGAACGGCCACCCCAGCCTCGAAGAGTACGACCCGCGTCTTGGGTACATAGCCTTCAAACCCACTCTGGAATGCGAAATCGAGCCCGGCTTCCTGGAGTTTCGCTGGTGTATCGAAAGCGGCGTTGCCAGCAGGCCCCGCCGTGCGGATCATGGGCGCGTGCGTGATCACGGGAATGTCGGCTTCCCGGAGCTCATCGAGAAGTAGATAGGACTCCACTCCGCCGTCGAGCACCATATCAAACCCAAACTCCTCCTGAAGGCGCAGGGCGGTCATGATTTCGGGCACCTCGTGAGCGGCGATCAGCGCAGGCACTTCGCCGTTGAGCACTTTGCTCATGATCTCCATCTCGAGGTTGCGCGATGGACGGTCGGCCGGATCATCGGCCTCCATTCCATCGCGGTAGTCTTCAGCACGCAGGAGGTATTCTCGCAGCATGGCTGCCCCCTTAGAGCGGGTGCCCGGAGAGGAAAACTGGGCTCCAGCCTGCGGTCCGAGTGTGAATGAAACCATGGCCAGCGAGTCCACCACCGCCTCGCTCACGGTCTGCCCGGAGGTCTTTGCAATCATGGTCTGCCCGCTGATTAGGGCACTGGGGGCGTGACCGGTGTGGACAGTCGTAATACCAAGATTTCGCAACCACCCGACCAGCTCTTCGCGGGCATCGTAGGCATCCACAGCTCGGAGGTCAGGCTGCAGCGGGCTGGCAGTATCCAGCTGATCCTGGTCATCCTCGATATTCAGAATACCTGCCAGGCCTACCACCGAGCGCGCGTCTATCAGCCCGGGGGTGACAACCGCAGCTTCGTGCACATCGTAGCCTGCGGGAATCTCGACTTCATCAGCAGGGCCGATGCGCTCGATCTTGCCCTCGCGAATCAGCACCACCCCATCTTCAATAGGGTCGCCGGCCATGGTGTACACAGTTTCGCCCTGGATCGCAACCTGGGCATCAGCTTGAAGCGGAGTTACAAGAAATAGTAGCGTCAGGATGAAAACGCTGAGGGTGAACGTCTTTGAAGTAAACATATCAGAAAGGGAAATAGCTTGGGAAGGAATCACCATGATGAGGATGCTGGAGTGTTAATCGTGATCATGGTGATGCTGACCGAAGTTGCGGTCGTACACCTGGTAGCCGCCGGTAGCATAGCGCGCATCCTCTTCGTCACTGCGGTCGAAGACGCGCTCGCCGTCTACCCAGGTCTCCTCTACAAGCGTATACACGCTGAATGGCTCTCCGGAGAGCACAATAAAGTCTGCGTCCTTTCCTTCCTCCAGCGAGCCGATGCGGTCCTCAAGGCCCATCATGCGAGCTCCGGCGAGCGTTAGCGCCTCAAGGGCTGCAGCCTCATCCATTCCGGCACGCATGCCAAAGGCGCCCATCCGCAAGAAGAGGCGCGAGTCGGTGATCGGGTCATCGGTGTGAAAGCCGATGTCTGCTCCTGCGTCTGCGAGCGCACTGGCGTTCTCCCACCTGATGTTCGTCGCCTCCAGCTTTCCTCCCGGGCTATCCAGTAGAATGATCGAGGAGGCGACGCCCGCTTCCGCAATTTCGTCGGCTACCTTCCATGCCTCGCTTACGTGATGCAGTACGACCTCGAAGCCGAACTCCTCCTGCAATCGAAGAATCGTCAGGATGTCCTCGTGGCTGTGGGTGTGGAAGTGCACGATGCGCTCTCCATTCAGTACCTCTACAAGTGCCTCACTAGCGATATCGCGCTGGGCGTTTCCCTCCTCCATCCGCTCGCGGTGTGCTTCTGCTTCAACAAACATGGAGCGTACGATAGCGGCCGCCCGGGACCGTGTCTGCGGGAAGGGGGGCTGCCGTATGGGGTTGGTGCCATTAGCCATCTTAATGCCACCACAGATGCCGGCGGTGGTATCGTCGCAGAAGAGCAGATCGTCGATAACGCGACCGTGGCGCAGCTTTACATACGTGGTTTGACCGCTAAGTAGATGGCCGGACCCGGACATAATGTTGGCCGAGGTAATTCCCCCGGCACGGGCTCGCATCAGGGAGTTGTGCCGGACATCAATCGCGTCGAGCGTGCGCACATCCGGGTGTGTGGGTGAGGACCCATCGCCACCGTCCTGGCGGCCGATGTGGGAGTGCGTATCCACCAGGCCAGGAATGATCACCTTACCGCTCGCATCGCGGCGCTCGGCATCGGCCGGCACGCTTACGTCGTCGGCACTGCCAACATCCACGATAACACCATCCTGAACCACCAGCGTACCGTCCTCAATGATTGGTCCGGCTACGGTGTGAATGGTGGCGTTCTCAAAGGCAACGGGCGACTCCTGAGCAAAAAGCGGAAGTGCCCCCAGAAAAAAAACGAGTAGAGATAGTAATAATGTGCGCATAGACGGGAAGGCGTAGGCGAGAAAATACAACCGAAGTGCGGTGGGTGCTGAGTGTAGTATAGCACCTCTTTGGTCATAACTCAACCTTGTGGCCCGGCGAGCTCCATCGCCTACCAGCCCGCCCGCAGCGGCCACTCCCTCGGGTCAGAGGTATAGCCACCCGGCAAGGTATCAGCGGTTTGCGCGGGTTCACTGATGCGTGGTCTGAACTCCGGCGCGTACAGGCGGTCCAGGTCTACCGTCCGAGTGCCATAGGCCTCCTCCCATATCATCATTCCGCGGCGACTTCCGCTTTCGACGACAAACTGCGGATCTGTGCCATCGGCCCCAACGCGTAAACGCCCCTCCACCGATTGTGCCCGCCGCACCCATCGGCTGCGGTACCAACGAATCTCCAGCTCAACCTCGTATCGGCTCATTCCTTGATGAAACGACCAGTCATCTACGAAAACGTCTGCGTAGAAATGATCAGGAAGCTCAAGCTGCTCAATCAGTTGTGTCGCCGCTTGCTCGGTAAACCACTCCACGTCACGAAGCTGCTCTGCTTTCGTCGGCGGACGGGCATAGAAGGTGTGCGTGCCCACATGCTCCGGAGTCACATTCCCGAGCGAGGCAAACACGTCGTATGTGATCGCAACGGCATCCCCATCCATGAGCCGGGAGCGCAGCTGAAACTCAAAGTCTGAGAAGTTTGATGCATTCGAGAGATCCAATCGCCCGGGCCCGTGTGATACCGGGACAGAAACTGCAGCGCCGGAGGCCCCTTCCACAGAGGCTACCACATGGGCGGAGATGTTTGGCGTAGCATGGATATGCTCCCATGTACCCTCTTCCCCAAATACCGGACGCTTCACTTCAAAGGGCAATTCGTACCTGAGCTCTGAGGGCTGCCGGCCTTCGAAGCTGGCAAGAGCATGCTCCGGCAGGGTGATGCGCTTGGGAGACGCCCTCACCCCATCTTGAACACATTCGGTACCCTCCGCACCGTTGAGGCAAGCCTCTACAAGCAGGCGCTCCTCATCTCCAAGCATCGAGTCGTCGATGATGATATTGCCGGGCGGCCCAACGTACAGCGTATCGTGTGAGGCATCAAAAACAAACACGGTTAGCTGCCCATCCTCAAATGGCCTCACGTGCTCGGAGATTTCCACGTGCACGGAAAGCGTATCCCACCCATGGTGCTCCACCGCCATCGTAGAGATGGCCCGCTCATCCGCTGAAATGCAGCTGGAGGCGAGCAGCGCGGAGAACGCGGTCAGGAAGAGGATCACGAAGCGCATCGGAGTTGACTTGCCTCTCATCGACATTTCGGTGTTGCCATCGAACAATGCATCGAAGATACAAAAGAGATCGGACAGACTCCATACGGGCCGATCGCAAATAAAGATACGCAGCGTGCGCCCGTAGTATCGCCGGATGCGGAACGCCTCTATACAGCAATCGTCATATCCTTTCACGAGCCACGCGCTGTGGCCGGTTCTCGGAAGCGCTTTCAACCCTGTCTTTCACGATCCATACTGATGTCAACCATGCCTGATTCTAAAACGCTTGCTCATCCAGGAGCCGAAACAGCAGAAGACTTTCTTCCCATCAATGGCACGGATTACGTAGAGTTCTACGTGGGCAACGCCAAGCAGGCAGCCCATTATTACCAGTCAGCCTTCGGATTTCAACTCGTAGGGTATCGCGGGCCGGAAACGGGGCACCGCGAGGCGGCCAGCTACCTGCTTCAGCAGGGTAAGATTCGGTTTGTCCTTACCACCGCCCTGCATCCCGACACGTTTATTGCCAAACATGCTCATAAACACGGTGATGGCGTGCGTGATATTGCCCTCTGGGTAGATGACGCTACATACTCGTTCGAGGAAACGGTTCGACGGGGGGCCGTCCCGGTACGCGAGCCGGAGACTATCTCGGACGATGACGGTGAAGTCGTGCTCGCCGCCATTGCCACGTACGGTGACACGATCCACACGTTTGTTGAGCGCAAAAACTACGACGGACTCTTCCTGCCCGGCTTTCAGGAGAAAAGCAACCCGTACTGGTCCCCCGACTCCGTAGGGCTGAAGTATGTGGATCACTGTGTCGGCAATGTTGAGCTCGGTGATATGAACAAATACGTGGATTATTATGCCGACGTGATGGGCTTCAAGAATCTCATCTCGTTCGATGACCAGGATATTTCCACGGAGTATTCAGCGCTCATGTCCAAGGTGATGTCCAATGGCAACGAGCGGATCAAATTCCCGATTAACGAGCCTGCTGAGGGTAAGAAGAAGAGCCAGATCGAAGAATACATTGAGTTCTACCACGGTGCGGGTGTGCAGCACGTAGCCCTCGCGACCGACAACATCCTGCACACGGTCACCGAGCTTCGAAACCGCGGGGTTGAGTTTCTGTCCATCCCGACGACCTACTACGATATGCTCCAGGATCGTGTAGGGAAGATTGATGAGCCCGTCGACGAACTTGCCAAGCTCGGCATTCTGGTGGACCGCGACCCGGACGGCTACCTGCTGCAGATCTTTACCAAGCCGATCCAGGATCGCCCGACCGTGTTCTACGAAATTATCCAGCGAAAGGGCGCGCGCTCATTTGGTGCAGGCAATTTCAAGGCGCTCTTTGAGGCGATCGAGCGCGAGCAGGAGCTTCGCGGAAACCTGTAGATCGCCGTTTATCGTCCCGACTCTACATCCAACCAACTACATGACCTATGCCTCATTATCAGCAGCGCGGGAATATCCCTCGGAAGCGCCACGTACAGTTTCGCCGGCCTGACGGCGAGCTCTACACCGAAGAAGTGATTGGTGCCGAGGGCTTTAGTGGTATCTCCTCCATCGCGTATCACATTCATCCCCCTACCCTGGTGGAGCGACTGGCTGATCCGATTCCGTACAGCATTGAGTACGCTGAGAAAGACTTCCTGCAACACCGGCACCTGCACGGGAGCCATGTGGAGGCCGGCGGCGATTACCTCTCTGGCCGCCATTATATCATGGGAAATCAGGACGTCCGGCTGGCAGTCTCTCGGCCCACAGAAGAGATGTCCACGTTCTACCGGAATGCATCGTGCGACGAGCTCGTCTACATCCACGATGGCGAAGGAGTGCTGGAAAGCGTGTTCGGTGATGTTGAGTTCGAACAGGGCGACTATGTGCACGTGCCGCGCACTGTCACTCATCGGTGGCGTTTCACGGGTGATACGGAGCCACGCCTACTCGTCATTGAAGCCTCCTCGGAGATACGCTTCCCCAGGAAGTACATGAACAAGTTCGGGCAACTGCTTGAGCACAGCCCTTTTTGCGAGCGCGACGTGCGCCCTCCAACCGAGCTCCGCACCTACGACGAGCAGGGTGAGTTTGAGATACGTATCAAGAAGCACGGTTACCTCCATCGCTACATCATGCGGTATCATCCGTTTGATGTGGTCGGATGGGATGGCTACATGTATCCGTACGCGATCTCCATTAAGGATTTCGAGCCCATCACCGGGCGGATTCATCAACCGCCGCCTGTACACCAGATGTTTGAAGGGTACAATTTTGTTGTCTGCTCCTTCGTGCCGCGCCTCTTCGATTACCACCCCGATGCTATTCCGGCGCCGTACAACCACTCCAACATCGACTCTGACGAAGTACTCTACTACGCCGAGGGTGACTTCATGAGTCGCAAGGGAATTGGCAGGGGTTCGTTTACGCTTCATCCCGGCGGTATTCCTCACGGGCCCCACCCTGGCACTACCGAGGCTTCCATCGGGAAGGAAGGTACGGACGAGCTGGCCGTGATGGTGGACACGTTCCGCCCGCTAAATCTGACTGAGACTGCGCTCTCGATCGAGGATAAGAACTACGTGGAGTCGTGGAAGCCGGAGCTCCATGACGCACCTTCCAATGGACAGGCTACCTCTACTGCGTAGCTAACCTGATCCGGAATACGCGCACAATACTCCGACCATTCGCCGCCCGTTACGTGCCGTTCTCCGAACGAACGGTAAGTACCGGGCGGCGGGCGGTTCGTAGTACCCGTTCGGTAACGCTGCCGAGCACAAAACGGCGGATCGCAGAGCGTCCCTGGCTCGCAATCACAATCATGTCGACGTCCGCTTCCTCCGACTTCTCCACTATCGTCCGCCCCACACTTCCCTCCTCTACGTGAAGCGAGGCGGGCACGTCGGGTCCGTCTGCTCCATCGATAAAGGTCTGAAGCTCTCGATGGGTGTTCTCGATGATATCGGGATCAAGGTCGTAGATGGAGACCGAGCTCGCAAGCGATACCGTAAATGGCAGTGGCTCAATCACGTGGAGGACGTCGAGCTGGGCGCCATGGCTATCGGCCCACTCCTTGGCACGCGCTACCGCCATGGCCGATGCCTCCGAAAAATCTACCGGCACGAGAATGCGCTGAATGGATCGCGGAGCTGGATCATCTTCTGTCGCACGCACCACGTACACGTTGCAGCGGCTGCTGTGCACCACCTCTTCGGCGACTGAGCCCAGGAGCAAGCGCTCCACGGCCCGGCGCCCATGTGTACCCATCACGATAAGGTCAGCATGCTCCTCCGTAGCGTATTCCAGGATGAGCGGCGCGGCTGATGCGGCAGGGGACAGGATCGGCTTGATGCGCACATCAGGTGCGCTGTGCTGCTCCACCATCTGTGATAGCTGCTCCTCCGCCTCGCGCTGAAACTCGCTGTAAAAATCAGGGAGACTCCCGGAGCCCGCATACGCACTCGGCAACGGCCCTTCCACATAGGAATGAAGCACCTGCAGCACGTGCAGAAGATGGATCTCGGCCTCAAAATGGCGGGCCAGGTGCACCGCATGGCGCAGTGCGACTTCAGCACTCTCTGAGAAATCCGTCGGATGGAGGATGCGGTCGATCTGAGGCATGGGGGAATCAGTCAGGTTAGGGGGAGTGAGTAACGTGTTTTCCTGCCGAAAGAGTTTCCTCAGTCCTGATGCATTCCGAGCGCATCAAGACTTTGACGTAGCACACGAGCTGATTGCTGGAGACCCGCGCGCTCCTTCTCACTTAATTCCGGCATGATCTGTGCCTCGACCCCATTGCGGGCCACAACGCACGGCATACTAAGGCACACATCTGCAAGGTCGTAGCGTCCGTTCGTCCTCGTACTGATCGGCAACACCGCTTTCTCATCTCCCAGAACAGCCCGGATAATACGGGCGATAACGACCCCGATTGCTGAGTCGGTATGACCTTTCTTCGCGATGATCTGGTAGGCTGCATCCCTCGCGCGCTCGAACAGCTGCTGCATTGCATCCTCGTCGAACGCTCGCCCGAGCACCTCGTGCTTCTGGATAAGCTGGCCGCCAATCGTAGCGTTGCTCCAGATGGGCACCTCGCTATCGCCGTGCTCTCCGAGAATGTAGGCATGTACCGACCGTGGATCCACGTCGTAATGGGCGCCCAGTAGCGCACGAAAGCGGGCTGTATCCAGCAGGGTGCCCGTACCAATCACCAGCTTGGAGGGACGTGTACTCAGGTTTTGTGTGGTGTACGTGAGAACGTCCACCGGGTTGGTAGCAACCACCAGCAGGCTGCGTGGGGCATGCTCGTCCAGCTCTGCTACAATCTGCTCGAAGATAGCGGCGTTGCGCTCCAGCAGTTCAAGGCGACTTTCGTCCGGCGATTGCTGGCTCGCGCCGGCAGCGATGACGATAACTTGAGCATCTGCGAGGTCGCTGTACGAGCCTGCTTCTACGCGCGTGCTCCCAACGAGAATCTGCCCGTGCATTAAATCCATCGCCTCCCCCTCCGCCCTGCCATGGTCCCGATCCACCAGGATGATACGACTTGCAAGCCGCTGATTGAAAAGCGCATAAGCAGCAGCGCGCCCCACATTTCCAACCCCTACAATACCGATCGTCGTTCTTTGGATCATACCTTTTTAGCCTCTGCTGTGTGAAGTCGGCCACTCTCACGCTATCACGCATCGCGAGATCCACCCAAAGCTAAACGTACCTCATACATTCTCAGTGCACCCTGCAGGCCGGTGTGCTTCGCTGGTAGATGCGTACCAGGCCGCTATAAGGCGGCCGCAGGCTGTGAGTTGGATTCACGAAAAAACGCGCAGCCCTTTCGGACTGCGCGCTCATACAAACCACTAATAGGGCTGCGGTTACAGCAGGCGCTACACCTGAGGGCCGGCTTGCAGGATAGCATCAGAGCTGCCGTCGGCGTAGGGCTCGAAGTTCTTCTTGAACAGACCCGCAAGCTTGCGTGCCTGTGCGTCGTACGCCGCACCGTCGTCCCAGGTGTTCTTCGGGATGAGGATATCATCCGGAACGTCGGGGCACTCGGTCGGGATCGTCAGTCCAAACACCGGATCTTCTTCAGTTGGCGCATTGGCAAGGGCGCCGCCATGAATCGCGTCGATGATGGCACGGGTGTGCTTAAGCTCAATACGCGATCCCGTACCGTACGGACCGCCCGTCAAGCCGGTGTTGATAAGCCAGACCTTAGCGTCGTGCGTACGAATTTTCTCAGCGAGCAACTCAGCATACTTGCTCGGATGCCAGACCAGGAACGGCGCGCCAAAGCACGCAGAGAACGCTGCCTGCGGTTCGTCGACGCCAACTTCGGTCCCGGCAACTTTCGCGGTGTAGCCACTAATGAAGTGGTACATGGCTTGCTCCGGCGTTAGCGAGCTGACGGGAGGTAGCACCCCAAAAGCATCGTACGTCAGGAAAATGATATTATTGGGATGCCCCCCTACACAGGGAATCTTTGCGTTCGAAATGAACTCAATCGGATAGGAGGCACGCGTGTTTTCTGTAATGGTCGTGTCATCGTAGTTGATGTCACGGGTCCCCTCATGGTAGCGCACGTTTTCCAGAACGGTGCCAAAGCGGATAGCATCAAAGATCTCCGGCTCGTCCTCTCGCGAGAGCCCGATTGCTTTTGCGTAGCACCCCCCTTCGATATTAAAGACACCATTCTCATCCCAGCAGTGCTCATCATCACCGATGAGGCTGCGTTCGGGGTCGGCAGAGAGTGTCGTTTTTCCGGTACCCGAGAGACCGAAGAACAGCGAGACATTACCGTCCGACCCCTCATTCGCCGAGCAGTGCATCGACAGCACGTCGCGCTTGGGCATCAGGTAGTTCATAACCGTGAAGATGCCTTTCTTCATCTCACCGGCGTACTCGGTGCCGAGAATCACCATCTGGTCCTGCTCGAAGCTCACATCAACCGAGGTGGACGACGACATTCCTTCGGTGAACGGGTTGGCCGGAAACCTACCGGCATTGTAGACAACGAAGTCCGGCTCTCCAAAATTCTCCAGTTGCTCTTTTGATGGCCGGATCAACATGTTGTGCATGAAGAGCGCGTGGTAGGGACGCGTGCAGATAATCCGCACCTTCAGGCGATGCTTCTCGTCCCACCCGGCAAACCCGTCCATCACGTAGAGCGGATCGCACAGATTCAGGTAATCGATTGCGCGCTGTCGATTAACCTTAAACGTGTGCTCATCCAGCGGAATGTTGATCTTCCCCCACCAGATGTCCTCCTTAGAGTCGGGGTGGCGTACGACGCGCTTGTCGGTGGGGCTTCGGCCCGTCTTGTCGCCGGAGGTGATGACCAGCCCTCCATTGTTCGCAATCGAAGATCGCGGGTCGTTTCGAATGGAGAGCTCGTACAGCTCGGCAGGAGGTGCATTACGCACTACGCGATCGGCCGTAATGTCATGAGCACTTAGGTCGATTGGAGGCATATTGAAGTGGGATAGGGCGTGAACAGGAGTGGCGTATAGCGAAATGCCGGGAAGTGCAGGCTGCGATAAGAAGGACAGCGTTCCCCGGCATTAAATTTTCAACTGTCGGTGGCGAATAATATAAACATCAAGGGCGCTGATGCTGCGAATCTTCTGTGTAGGAAGTGACTCCGATGTAATGAAACCGTTTACACCGAGGCACCCGAAACGACCTCGGCTGCCGACACAAACGTGACACCGGCTTCCGCCATCCGGTCTCGTGCGGCGGCCTTCGATCCGTCACTGTCGATGGCGCGGGTGGCATCCTCTACTACTGCTACATCGAATCCCTCCTTGCGCCCATCAACCGCTGACCAGTGGACACAAAAATCCTCGGCCAGGCCCGCCAGCACGAGCGATGTGATGCCCCGATCACGAAGATATCCCCGCAGCCCCGTGGAGGTCTCCTGATCGTTCTCGTAAAAGGCCGAATAGGAGTCAATCTCCGGCCGAAACCCCTTCCGGATGATCAGCTCTGCTGTCTCTGTAAGGAGGTCGGGATGAAAGGCAGCCCCAACCGATCCCTGCACGCAGTGATCCGGCCAGAGGACCTGCTCTCCGTAGGGCATCTCTACCGTATCCATCGGCTTCTTACCCTCGTGCGAGGAAGCAAAAGACTGATGCCCCTCTGGATGCCAGTCCTGCGTTAGAATCACATGATCGAAGGAAGAGACAAGCCGGTTGATGACCGGGACAACAAGATCACCGCCCGGAACTGCAAGAGCTCCTCCCGGACAGAAATCATTCTGTACGTCGATTACTAAGAGTGCACGCATAGTAGCCGCAGATTTGTGAGCGAGTAACTCTACGACAATGTACGCAGATCAGCGCCGTATCGTTTGACCATCGATGGATGCCTCTGGCCGTAATTGGGCCGATGATGGACAAACAAAAAGCCCATCACCGGCGGGCGGTGACGGGCTTGAGCGGAAGACGGGATTCGAACCCGCGACCTTTTGCATGGCAAGCAAATGCTCTACCAACTGAGCTACTTCCGCTTATCAATTGCTAAACAGGACACGAAGAATACAACACATCTGTTTCCGGAATCAAGAAGGATTCTCGCTTTCACCCTAATCTCAAACAACGGGTTAGAAGCCGATCCTTCGCTGCCTCTCGCTGGATTTTTCCGGTTTAGACTCGTTCTCGATTTCTATCGTAAAGGTTGTGTACAGCGGATTGGCGCCGACAGCCTTCCAGAACGCATGGCCGTCGGTATTTTTCGTAAGCACCCCCATCCGTAGCCGATCGGCCTGGAGCTCTTCTGCCCACGCGAGTATCGCCTGCACGAGATTGCTGCCAATGCCGGTACCACGCACCTCTTCACGCACGTAAAGGTCATCTATATACACCTCGGAGCTCGCTGCAAAAATCGGCGGTGGACCCCACCGGTGCGCATGGACATAGCCCACAATACGCCCCTCATGCTCAGCTACAATCATCCGCCGCGTTGAATCATCAATCCAAAGCGGGAAATCGTTTCTCCAGCGTTTGAGAGCATCGTCTGCGATGTTGATGCGAGGGTCCAGCGCCTGCTGTTCGGTTAACAGTTCCTGCCATAACGCTGCGAGGGCATCGCCATCAGACTTCCGGGCTGGGCGAATCGTAGGTGCGGACATACGTAGTGATCTACACGAGATGAAGAGGAGCCTATGCCGACGCGGCTACGGGAGTACGTTGCTTGAGATAGCCGTTTTCAGCAAGTAATTCTGCATTGAGGACGGCCCCACCAGCTGCGCCCCGCACCGTATTATGCACGAGAGCAACAAACTTTACATCCAGCACCTCACACGGGCGAATACGTCCGACGGACACATTCATCCCCTTGCCAAGATCAGCATGTCGGCGAGGCTGAGGAAAGTCCGGTTCATCAAACACCCGAATTAGCTGGTCGGGGGCCGATGGCAATCCCAGCGACTTGATCGGGCTCTCGTGTGCGAGGAA
>SLED01000014.1 GCA_007124945.1 Salinibacteraceae bacterium
CTTGCGCGTGCCGTTTCCGATATCTTTGGATGAGAGGTGAAGCCCAATGACGCCGCTTTTGCTCCGAGCCTCAGCGGAGCGGCGTACAGGATCATCCGGTTCAGGCATCTCCTCGATCAGCTTGTCCCGATACGGGATTGCGTGTTCGTAGAGTGCCTTCTCTTTCCCGCCGTGCTTCTTGTCGGAAAAGAACTTGCCAACGCGCTGCCCCTGTCGGCGAACGCGCACCAGCCAGCCATGCGTAGGCGACCGGTTGGGGTGTTCTTCGTCCGGCTGAATATCGATGCGGGCGATGTGATGCGTTTCCTTCTTCTTTTTAGCCACTGGTGTTCGTTCCATTGATGAGTGGGTATACTTGTGAGACCCGGTATAGGGGGGTGGGGTAACCCTACAGCAGGTTACTACAGGATAGGGTGGGATATATTATGATATACAAATTCAATGTACTACAAGATGATAACATTATCCGCCTTGATACTGGCGCCTGTTTGTTTTCCATGTACTGGAAGTTGGTGTTTCCTTACCATCGACCAGAGTTGGTGTTTCCTGCATATTGCTGCGTTCGCTGTGAGCGAGCACCGCGGCGAGCACAGCCGCCTCCTCAAGGCCTGAATCCTGGGGCTTGAGTTTCTCCGGAGAAAATTCCTCGTCTACGAAATGGGTGGACATATTTCCGTTCCGGAAGCCCTCATGCTGCATGACGAAACGGCAAAACGGGATGGTGGTCTGAACGCCGGCAATAGTGTACTCACTGAGCGCTCGATCCATCCGACGAACCGCCTCCTCGCGGGTACGCCCCCAGGTGACGAGCTTTGAGATCATGGGGTCGTAATGGATGAGCACCTCACCACCTTCCTCTACGCCGGCATCAAGGCGCACGCCGATCCCAGAGGGCGGTACGTGGCGGTGCAGTGGTCCCGGATCCGGGAGGAAATTCGACGCTGGATCCTCTGCATAGATACGACACTCGATCGAGTGACCGTTGATGGACAGGTCATCCTGGCTCATGCGCAGAGGGTGTCCTTCCGCCACGCGTATCTGTTCCGCGACCAGATCCAACCCGGTAATACCCTCCGTAACGGGATGCTCCACCTGGAGACGGGTGTTCATCTCCATAAAGTAAAAGTTGCGATCCGCATCGACGAGAAACTCGACAGTTCCGGCATTGACGTAGCCGCACGCCCGTGCAGCGTTGATCGCAGCCTCTCCCATCGCAGCCCTTAACTGCGGCGTTAAGATGGGAGAAGGCGCTTCTTCAACGACCTTTTGATGGCGGCGCTGAATGGAGCATTCGCGCTCAAAGAGGTGAACCACGTTTCCGTGGGCATCAGCCAGAATCTGAATTTCTACGTGACGCGGCTGATCGATGTATTTCTCAACAAACACCCGTCCATCACCGAACGCAGATTTAGCCTCGCTCTGAGCCATTTCCAGCGCCCGGTGGAGGTTTTCGGCCTCCCGGACGATACGCATTCCCTTTCCTCCTCCACCCGCGGCCGCTTTGATCAACACCGGGTAGCCAATCTCCTCGGCCGCAGCAGCAGCTTCCTCCCGATCTTCTATAGCATCCGGGGTACCGGGCGCCATTGGTACACCGGCTTCCTGCATCATCGTACGGGCTGCCGTTTTGTCGCCCATTGCACGGATAGCATCAGGGCGGGGGCCGATGAACGTTATCCCGGCTTCGGTACATGCGTTGGAAAACGAAGCATTCTCCGAGAGAAAACCATACCCAGGATGAATGGCATCTGCGCCCGAATCCCTTGCCACGTCCAGAATCTTCTCCTGCTTCAAATAGGACTCCGAAGAGGCTGCTGGACCGATATGATACGCTTCATCGGCAAGCCGCACGTGAGGTGCCGTCCGATCAGGCGTGCTAAAGACCGCCACGGTTTCTATCCCCAGCTCACGACACGTCCGTATCACCCGAACCGCAATCTCTCCCCTGTTAGCCACCAGCACCTTGCGTATAGCCTGTACAGGAGCGGAAGAGTCAGATGAGGATGGCATGGTATATGTGATTTTTGTTTACTGGTACTTCGGGAGCGCTTCCGTGACACTTTTGTCTGACAGGTTCGTCAGACATCGGTGCTGCTCAAGCGCTTCCTTTCCACTTAATTCTTGCAATATAAGGATTAGGAATCGGAAGGCAACCTTCTGGTGATTCAACATGCCTGCTGTGAAAGATTTTTATGACGTACTCGGTGTTAGCGAGAGCGCCAGCCAAAAGGAGATAAAGGCGGCCTATCGCAAACTTGCTCAGAAATATCATCCGGACCGCAATCCGGATGACCCTGATGCCGAGGATCGTTTTAAGGAAGTTCAGGAAGCGTACGGTGTCCTCTCCGACGAGGAGAAGCGGCGTGAGTACGATCGGATGCGAAAGGATCCGTTCGCTCAGGGCGCGGGCCCATCTGGTTTTGGTGGTCGCCAGGGATTCGAGAGTGGCCAGGGGCAACGGTATTACCGCACCTCTGATGGCACGTATGTTCGCCTCGACATGGAAGATGATGTAGGCAGTGCCTTTAGTGGGGGAGGAAGCCCGTTTGGGGGCGGCAGCTTTGGTGACATCTTCAGTCAGTTCTTCGGTGGCGACCGCGGCACCAGAGGCGGTCGTCAACAGCAGCGGTCGCGGCGACAGCGGAGCTCGCGAGGTCGCGACGTGGAAACGTCGATGGACCTGACGTTCCGGCAAGCGCTGGAAGGCGGGAAAACAACCGTAACGCTACCCGATGGGGATACCGTCCGCATCAAAATTCCGAAAGGCGTCCGCTCCGGCTTCAAAATTCGCCTGCGCGGCCGTGGGCAACCCGGCCCCTCCGGAGAGCGAGGTGACCTGTACGTGACGTTCGACGTGAAGAAACACCCGCGCTTCAGGCGAGAAGGAGACAACCTGCACACCACCGTCAGCGTGAATCCGTTTGAGGCTATGCTGGGCACCTCTAAGACGATCACGAATGCCTACGGGAAACGTATGAAGGTAAATATCCCAGCCGGAAGCCAGCCCGGAAGCAAGCTACGCCTGAAGGGGCAGGGAGTCGAAACGAGCAAGGGCACCGGCGATCTCTTTGTTGAGGTCGAGGTTCAGATCCCCGAAAACCTTACAGACGCGCAGCGGACACGCCTTGAGGCTACCGCTGAAGAGATGGGGCTTCTGTAGGAACGGCAAGACGAACTCGCAAGACGATTCTCAGCCACCCTCGAGGGAGACCGCCTTTTGAAAGGCCTCTATGTTTGCGGCCACCGACCGTTCACCTCCGAAGACCGCGCTGCCGGCAACGACCACATCTGTGCCCGCACCGACAACTTCGCCGACGTTGGACGGCTTGACTCCTCCATCGACCTCAAGAAGCGCGGAAGAGCCAATACCATTCAGCAGACGCTTGGCCTCTTGTAGCTTCCGCGTGCTGGTCTCAATATAGCTCTGGCCGGAAAACCCGGGGTTGACCGACATAACGAGCAAGAGATCGAGGTCACCCAGAACGTACGCCAGCGCATCGAGCGATGTCGCAGGGTTCAACGCTACGCCCGCTCTCGCGCCGCTCTCCTTCACCAGAGCAATCGTACGATGTAGGTGCGTTACAGCCTCTGCGTGAACCGTAATGATGTCTGCCCCTGCGTCCGCAAAATCCTGCACGTAGCGGGCTGGTTCATCTATCATTAAATGAACATCCAGCGTGGCACCGGTACGATCGGCAAGCGGTCGCAATGCCCGCACCACCAGCGGCCCAATCGTAATGTTGGGCACGAAGTGACCATCCATCACATCAATATGCAGCCATTCCGCGCCTGCTGTGAGCGCCTCTTCTGCATGCGCCTCCAGACGTGCAAAATCAGCCGATAGGATAGACGGAGCAAGCAGCATGTGTACGGCACTGAAAGAGAAATGAGGCGAGGCGTAATCGCTTTAGAAGAGTGCGTGGGCAGCGACAACACCAATCGCAATAATCAACACATTTATAATTGCCAGTGGCAGCAGGTACTTCCACCCGATAGTCATCAGCTGATCGTATTTGAAGCGAGGCAGCGTCCAACGAACCCAGATGAACAGGAAGGCAAAGAACGCCACCTTGGCCATTAGCGAGGCAAACTGAAGGATGCCCAGAAGCACCGTCCCCTCAAGCGCGGGCACGAGCGACAGGATCGTCTCCTCAAACGGCAGCAAGTACCCGCCGAAAAAGAGCGTGACAATGATAAACGAGGCGACAAACCAGTTGACGTATTCCGCCAGAAAGAACATTCCGAATTTCATCCCGGAATATTCCGTGTGGTATCCGCCGACAAGCTCCTGCTCGGCTTCCGGAAGGTCGAACGGCGCTCGGTTCGTCTCGGCAAAGGCGGTAATGATGAAGATTAGCGCTCCGAGCGGATTCAGAAATACGTACCACGCGGTGTTTTGCGCTTCGACAATCTCGACAAGGCTGAGTGACCCGGCCATCACCACAACCGAGACCACCGCCAGGCCCATGGACAGCTCGTAGGAAATCATCTGCGCCGCCGACCTCAGCCCTCCAAGCAGCGAGTATTTATTGTTGGAGCTCCAGCCCGCCAGCGTAATGCCGTACACGCTGATGGAGGTAAGCGCAAGCACGACGAGCACACTTACAGAGATGTCTGCGATTACGACGCCGCGTGCAAATGGAATGACCGCCGGGACCGTCATGGCGATCACAACCATCATGATGGGTGCCAGCGAGTGGATGAACCGTGCAGAAGCCGCCGGCACGACGTCTTCTTTGAAGAGAAACTTGGCGACATCCGCAAAGGGCGTAAGCAAGCCGGCCGGGCCCACTCGGTTTGGTCCTGGCCGATTCTGCATAAAGCCGGAAACACGACGCTCCGCATACACGAGTAATGCCGCCGCGGTTAGCATGCCATTGATAACCAGGAAGCCAAAAATGGCTGTCCAGAGAAGACCCAGATCCATACGAAGCGCTCGTTACTCGTCAAAAACTATTGGTGGTTTACCTGCGGTAGGCAGGATGCTCAGCCCCGCAAGGTACACCGCGTAGAGCGACGTTCGCAAGCGGGAAAAGGCACCGATCATGCCTCTACACGTCTCACAACTTGTATTACCGGTTTTTTCAACAACGATGCCGCTTCATCGCTCGTAGCGCTGGAACTGCAAGAAGGTGCTATTTGCCGATTTACGTCACGTTTGACGTAAACAATTTCTTTCACTCGCCTACTATCGCGTTATGGATCTGCCAACACTCGTGCGCTATCTCGTCGCTACGCTTCTGGTCACAGTCCTAACAGCTTCATCCCTGATGATCCCCATACACGCGCAGGAGACGGAGCCCCGTGCGTACCTGGATGATCTGCCGGAACTGCTCGATCTTGAAATGTTTTTCGGTGATCCGGAGACGGCAAGTGCATCGCTTTCGCCGGATGGTACCTACACAGCGTTCCTGCGGCCGCACGATGGAGTGATGAACGTGTGGATGAAAGAAACCGGCGCCTCTTTTGATGAGGCCGAACCGATTACGGCGGATGAACGACCAGTGTTTGGGTTCTTCTGGAGCCAGGATGAGCGGTATATTCTGTACGTCCAGGATGAGGACGGAGACGAGAACCTAAACGTTTTTGCAGTAGATCCGACAGCCGAGCGCGATTCCGATACGGGCGTTCCCGAAGCACGTAATTTAACTCCGCTCGACGGTGTACGCGCGCAAATCTACGCCGTACCGGATGAGCGCCCGGGAGAAATGTTTATCGGACTGAATGAGCGAGATCCCGCCTATCACGACCTCTACCTGCTGGACATCAACACAGGAGAGAAGGAGCTCATCTGGGAGAATGAACAGCAGCTCGGGACGTATGTGTTTGACCTGGACGCGAATCTGCGCCTGACAACGCGCGAGCTGGACTATGGGGGCACAGAGGTGTTACGTATTGATGATGGGGAGCTCGAGCGAATTTACGAGTGCACCTTTGAGGAAACGTGCAGCCCGATGCGCTTCCACGTGGATGGTGAACGCGTTTATATGAACACGAACGCGGGAGAGGATGTGGACCTCGCGCGGCTCACATTGCTGAATGTGGTCACGGGAGAAGAGGAAGTTATCGAATCCGACCCGGAGGATGAGGTTGATCTGGGAAACGCAATCTTCTCGCCCGATACCGACAAGCTACAGGCTACGGCGTATGTTGGTGATCGCGTGCGCATCTATCCGAAAGATGACGACTTTGCCGCTTCGCTCGAAAAACTTGAAGAACAGCTTCCGGACGGGGAAATCAGCATTTCGTCCCGTACGGACGATGAGAGCCTCTGGGTGATTAGCCTTAGCCGCGACGTGGACCCGGGAACGACGTATCTGTACGACCGCACGAGCGGCGAAGTACAGGAACTCTACCGCTCACGTCCGGAAATCAACCCAGAGCAAATGGCTCATATGGAGCCCGTTCGTTACGAAGCGCGCGACGGACTGGAGATTCCTGCCTACCTAACCATTCCACAGGGAGTTGAGCCTGAAAACCTGTCCGTTATCGTTCTTCCACATGGAGGCCCCTGGGCGCGCGACTTCTGGGGCTTCAACTCGTACGTTCAGTTTTTTGCGAACCGTGGGTATGCAGTTTTCCAGCCTAACTTCAGAGGATCCACCGGCTTCGGACAGGAGTTTTTGAACGCCGGCAATATGGAATGGGGCACGGGTTACATGCAGCACGATATCACAGATGGGGTGCAGTTTCTTATCGATGAAGGCATCGCGGATCCCGACCATGTAGGTATTTTCGGGATTTCCTATGGAGGCTATGCGACGCTCGCTGGCCTTACATTCACACCCGACCTGTACGCAGCAGGTATCTCATTTGTCGGCCCCTCGAATCTGATTACCCTGCTGAACTCCATTCCTCCGTACTGGGCAACTCAACGCGAGCAGATGTTTCGGCGGATGGGTGACCCAGATGACCCCGAGGACCGCGAGCGCCTGAAGGAGCAGTCGCCCTTCTTTCACGCAGACCAGATCACTGCCCCGCTGATGGTCATCCAGGGAGCGAACGACCCGCGCGTACGGCAGGCCGAGTCTGACCAAATCGTCGTTGCTCTACGAGATCGCGGCTATGACGTCGATTACCTGCTCGCCGAGGATGAAGGCCATGGCTTTCGTGACGAGACCAACCGAATCGCATCGGTAGCGGCGATGGAGCAATTTTTCGCAAGCTACCTCGGTGGCAGGCAGCAAGAGAGCTATGACGAGGCCATCACCGAGCGCCTCGAAGAGTTGAGGGTTGATATCAGCACGGTAGAACTGCCGGATATGGACGAACTTGCAGAAGCGGAAGAAGCTGACCTTCCCGAGGCGGATGGCTCCGTGCTGTCGGAAAGTACGTTGAACTATTCTGCGCGGATAGAAACCGGGCAGGGA
>SLED01000167.1 GCA_007124945.1 Salinibacteraceae bacterium
GCGCTCACCATGACGATCGGGCGCATGGAAGTATGTAAATGTCACATGCCGGCGTTCTCTGCACCTCCGTCATCCTGAGCGCAGGTCCGCAGCAGCGGGCCGAAGACGAAGGGTGGTTCGCCTACGCTCGCACAGCTCGCTGCGCTCACCATGACGGTCGGGCGGATGGAAGTATGTAAACGTCACGTTCAGGCGACCTCCTCACACCCGTCATCCTGAGCGCAGGTCCGCAGCGCGGGCCGAAGACGGAGAATGGTTCGTCTACGCTCGCACAGCTCGCTGCGCTCACCATGACGGCCGGGCGGATGGAAGTATGTAAATGTCACATGCCGGCGTTCTCTGCACCTCCGTCATCCTGAGCGCAGGCCCGCGGCAGCGGGCCGAAGACGAAGGGTGGTTCGTCTACGCTCACAAAAACGGTTGGGCAAATGCTAATCGTCGTGAACGGTTATGAGCGACCAGCCCTTCTCAAGCTTGTCCTTCGCGTACTTGTACTTGAGCTTGGCCGTGTCGCCGGTGGAGTTGTTACGGATGGTAACCTTGTCATTGCGTCCCGGCTCATCCTCAACAACCACCGGCTGCGGCTTGCCGTCATCGGAGGACGGATCGCGTTCGGCGGCGCTCTGGCGCGTATCGCCCTGCCCCATCTTCACGCTGTAATCCGGATCCTGCGACTCATGCTGCTCTTTCGCACGCGAGGGATCGAGGCGGCGACGGATGCGGCGGTCGTCGGCGCTGCGCTTGCGGTCTTCCACGAGCGGGCCTGCGCGCATCACGAAGGAGACAACCTCGTGGTTAATACGCTTGATAAGTTGCTTGAAGAGCTCAAAAGCCTCCAGCTTGTAGGCCACGAGCGGATCCTGACGGCCATAGGCACGAAGACCAATTCCCTCCTTCACCTCATCGAGTGAGCGCAGGTGCTCGGTCCAATGCTCGTCGATAAGCGAGAGCATGGCCGTCCGCTCCAGCGAATCATTTACTTCCTGCCCGCCAGATTCCAGGGTTTCCTGAACTTCCGTTACAGCACGAAGGGCACGGCGTCCATCGCTGAAGTCGACAAAGATGCGCTCAGGCTTATCCTCGCGGTCGCTTTCAACCAGTTGTTTGATGCTCCGGTGGAAGGGCTGAGCCAGCGCCTCGCGCTTGCGCCGGTAGAAATCGAATGCTTCCTCAAAAACGCGCTGCGTCACGCCATCTTCCCCGAGACCGTAGAAGGTCTCCCGCTCCATCTCCAGATCGAACGCGAGCGTGCGCAGGAGCTCCTCCCGCATCTCATCCAAATCGCCCTCGCCGTAGTGCTTGGCCACGATGTCGGCAACCACCTCCTCCAGCATGTCCAGGATTTCCCCGTGGAAGCGATCGCCCCGCAGCGCCTGCTTGCGTCGGGTGTAGATTACCTCCCGCTGATGATTCAGCACGTCATCATATTCAAGCTGGCGCTTACGGATGGCAAAGTTGTTCTGCTCCACCTTTTTCTGCGCCCGCCCGATACTTTTTGTTACCCAGGAGTGAGTGATGACGGCTCCTTCCTCCATGTCGAGCTTGTCCATCACCTTGGTGATCCGGTCTGAACCGAAGAGACGCATCAGATCATCCTCCAGCGAGACGTAGAACTGGCTCACTCCAGGATCACCCTGACGACCGGCACGCCCACGCAGCTGCAAGTCGATACGGCGACTCTCGTGGCGCTCGGTACCCACAATGGCCAGGCCGCCCAGCTCACGTACGCCCTCGCCGAGTTTGATATCGGTACCACGGCCGGCCATGTTAGTGGCGATGGTGACGGACCCTTGCTGTCCAGCCTCGGCCACGATTAGCGACTCCTGCTGCGCCCGATCCCGACGAGCGTTCAGCACGTTGTGCTTGATGCCGGCTCGCTTAAACATGCGGCTGAGCGTCTCGGAAACCTCCACCGAGGCCGTACCGACCAGCACCGGCTGGCCGCGATCCTGGTACTCCTGCACCGTCTCCAGCACCGCGTTGTACTTCTCACGCTTGGTGCGATAAACAAGATCATCGCGGTCATCTCGGATAACCGGCTCGTTCGTCGGCACGACCACCACAGCCAGACCGTAAATCTTGTCAAACTCCTCCGCTTCGGTCTCGGCCGTACCGGTCATACCGGCCAGCTTGTGATACATGCGGAAGTAGTTCTGCAGCGTAATGGTGGCGTAGGTCTGCGTAGCCGACTGCACCTCCACATCTTCTTTAGCCTCAATGGCCTGGTGGAGACCGTCGGAGTAGCGACGCCCCGACAGCACACGCCCCGTGTGCTTGTCGACGATCTGCACCTTGCCCTCCTGCACGATATATTCGATATCCTTTTCGTAGAGCGTGTACGCCTTGAAGAGCTGCTCGATGGCGTGAAGCCGCTCGGCGCGCTCAGAATACAGGTTGTACAGCTCGCGCTTCTTCTCCTCAAATTCCTTCTGGATGAGGCGGCGGTCGTTCATTAACTTGTTTTGCCGCTTTTCCTCATCCAGATCTTCGCGCGCCTCCAGCTCCTCTTCCAGCTCTTCCAGCTTGCGATCACGTTCGTCTTCCAGCTGAGCCGATTCCTCCCCGATGTCGGGTAGTACAAACAGATCAATCTCTTCATTCGCCGCCTTGGCAGCCAGCTCACGACCCTTGTCGGTCATTTCAATAGCGTGCTGCTTCTCCTCAAGGGCAAAGTAGAGCTCATCATCAACGATGTGCATCTGCTTCGCGCTGTCGCGGAGATAAAACGACTCGGTGCGCTGCACCAGCCGGCCAATGCCGGGCTCTTGCAGCAGGCGCTGAAGCTTCTTGTTCTTCGGGAAGCCACGCGTGGCCCGGAAAATCAACAGTCCGGCCCGATCCTCCAGCTCCGTAGCACGCCGGCTATCCCCTTCGGCTTTGGCTTCATCCCGCTCTTCAAGCAGTTCCTCGGCCTCGGAGACTATGTTGGCCACGAGCTTCTTCTGAGCACGCACCACGCGCTCCACGACCGGCTTGAACTCATCAAACTGGTCGTTATCGCGATCCTGCGGGACGGGGCCGGAGATGATAAGCGGTGTCCGCGCCTCATCGATCAGCACCGAGTCGATCTCGTCGACAATGGCATAATGATGATCGCGCTGCACCAGCTGGCGCTCATCCACCACGAATGAGTGATCGCGGAGGTAATCGAACCCGAACTCGTTATTGGTACCGTAGGTGATGTCGGCCTGATACGCCCCGCGTCGCTCCTTGCTGTGCGGTTTGTAGCGGTCGACGACATCAACCGTGAGGCCATGAAACTCATAGATCGGCCCCATCCACTCGGCGTCACGCTCGGCCAGGTACGGGTTAACGGTGATGACGTGTACGCCGGCGCCAACGAGGGCATTGAGGTAGACGGGCATCACGGCTGCCAGCGTTTTACCCTCACCGGTTTTCATCTCAGCGATCTTGCCCTGGTGAAGGACCACGGCGCCCAGGAGCTGCACATCGTACGGGACCATATTCCACTCGATGGTTTGCCCGCCGGCCTCCCAGCTCTCGCCAATCATGCGCTTACACGTAGCCTTGATCACAGCAAACGCTTCGGGCATGATCTCGTCAAGCACGTCCTCGACGGTGTCATACCATTCCTCGTCAAGGTCTTCGAGCTCCTCAAAAAGACGCTGCCGCTCCGACAGTCCGAGGCTATCGTCTTGTGCCACAGCTCCATCGCCGCCTACATCCGATTCCGCCATCATGCCGCGCAACCGCGCGTCGATCTCGTCCTGCCGCGCTTCGATATCGGCTACCGCATCACGGATACGCTGCTTGAACTCTTCTGTCTTTGCCCGCAGCCCCTCATCGTCGAGCTCGACAATTCTTTCGTAATGCTCGTTTATCTCATCGACGATGGGCCACAGCTTTTTCAGCGCCCGTACATTTTTATTGCCGAAGAGGTTTTTGATGAAATCTAACATGAGCGAACGTGCACCGTGCGGCCAAATGCGATAAAGAGACAGCGGCTACCTGCCCGCTGCCGGGAACGAGCACACACGCGCCATGATCGGCCGTGAACCATCAGCGCCAACCACAGGATACGTGCATGCAAACAATCAATTTTGCAGTTAGGCTCCCACGCTATCAGACATGATGCGTTCCCTCTTGAAACCAAGCTACAGGCCGGTAAAACCGGGGTTCGCCATCACCTTCGGAGCGCCGATGTTATCGCCGGTTGGCGCGCTGCAAAATCGGGTTAAAGAGTGGAATGCGGAGTGAATCCAGCTCCAGTTCAGGTGGCGCCAACTCTCGAAAAACACCCGGCGCCGTGCAGTACTGGTAGATGAAACCGTAGTGCATGGCAGCACCGATGAGTACGAGGACGTGAAATACTTCGTGCGCCTCCACCACTCCCGACCACACCACCGGCCAGCCCGTGGCGAAGACGATGGCGCCGACGGAGAAGACAATACCACCCAGGAAGAAGAGCCACAGGTGCCGCCAGCCCACCGCGCGGGCAATGGCGATGAGCCCCATACAACTGATCCAACCGATCACGAGATAGATCAGTGCGGTCATCCAAATGGACATGGACCACCACGAGAGTTTGACCACCAGACCGATGAGCGTCAGCGCCCACAGCACGGCAATAAGGCGATTAGCCCAGGATGTCCGAATGGAAGCGTAAATGGCGGTGCCTGTGCCGGCAATCATCAAGAAAATCGCTGCGTGATCGAGACGTTTGTACAACTCGAGCCGTGATGAGCCGGGATCGACATAGTGAAAGAGCGCACTTGCCGCAAAGGTCGTGGTCATCATCAGGCCGTAGACCAGCACGCCCCGGCCGTGCAGCCCCTCCCGACGCGCCCGTCGAAAGAGCACCCACGTGGCGACAAGGCTTAGCAGCGCCCCCAGCAGATGGCTGGCCATGCTAAACGGGTCCCGCCCGAGCCCTATGGAAAAAATCTCAATCATCTGGCAACCTCTGTCTCCTCTTCCAAGCTATACGTCTGAAATGCCGGGAGTTACATCTTCTGCAATTTATGTACCCTTTAAACGCGCCTCACCCTCTACTGGCTCAAAAAAGATGACCAATGAGGTTACTCGTTCGTGCACGAAATGGCACAGCCGTTTCACCACGGTCTATCCGATTCGCCGGGCCTTGGCTGTCCGTAGAAGAGCAAGCAGGTGGCCCCGATTTACCAGAGGGACGTCGCAGCGCCGACGGACAGCGCGAAGCGAGCCCGGTCGCCGGCATAGCCGGTAACGTCCAGCAGCACCGGGGTGATGATTAGCGGAACACCGGACACTGGCTCCAGCGCAAGCGATGCACCGAGCGTCAGGTCCTGTCCGTTCCAGGATGCGAGCACACCGAACTGCTCGTGAACCCGAAGACCTACTCCTCCAAAAAGCGACGCCTTGTTCACGTTCCGAAGCACGCGCTGTACTGAATTGAACCGGCCATCGCCCAGCCCCAGCGTAAGAGTCATCTCGCGGATTGGCAGTTGGACGTCCGCCAGCGATCGTCTGTGAGACGCGACTGCATAGACACTCCGTCCCCCATCCGGCCGGCCGGCAATAAAGGCATTCTCAACACCCACAGCAACAGCCAAATCCGGCCGGAGATAACGATGCGCCTTCACGCTAAGAGAGCGATTGCGGAGCGTATTCCGATAGGTTGAGTAGCTCGCCACGGTGAGTTCCACACCGACCCATTCTCGCGGATTCCCAAAACCCTGACCGCCAAACGCTGCCGCATCAATCCATTCCGGGTCGCCTCGGAGTCCACGCTGCGCGGCAAGAGAAGCAAAAAAGTCACCCGCCGATGCACCGTACCCGAGCGGGATACCAAACGCCACAGCGGGCAGTGGCACGACCCCGTTCCCTCCGAGGAACGTTCCGCCTGCCACACTGCTGGCCGACGCCCCATTCCCAAAATCACCTCCCTGTGGCGTTGGAAGCTTCGTGGGAATCAGCTGGGCCGAACTATTTACAGCGATGAAACCAGACAGCAGTAACAGGGCAACCACTGCTGTAGCGATACGTCTGGCAAATTGGTCCATCTGCTTAACGGAAAAAGGGGACAGCGTAGCCTCAGTAAAGGTGTCGGATGAAGCCTTCTCTTTCTTAGCCGATGGGGCATTTTACATATGAAAGATGCATCAATGCAACGGCAAGATTGCGCGAGATAGCTGTGGCAACAGATAGTTGCGACAAATCTGCAACATCGAACCCCTCCATCGCGTGAGTCGTTTTTGTGCGCTATCCCTAACCGGATAGGCCGCAGCCAAAGGCAGCGTGTTTTTTCGATCCTTACGAAGCCCGCCACACGATGGAATCGACTGCTACTGATATCCGCACGCTTGTTGACGACCGCATCCTCGTGCTCGACGGTGCCATGGGCACCATGATTCAGCAGCACGACCTTTCGGAGGCCGACTTTCGCGGGGAGCGGTTTGCCGATGTGGACGAGGACCTGAAGGGCAACAACGAACTCCTCTCCCTCACCCGACCTGACATCATCCGGGGCGTGCACGAGGCGTTTCTGGAGGCTGGCGCCGACATCGTGGAGACGAACACGTTTAGCGCCAATCCCATCTCGCAGGCCGACTACAACCTGTCCGAGCTCACCCACGAGCTGAACGTGGCTTCGGCCCGCCTCGCCCGCGAAGCCGCTGAAACCTTCTCCACCGACGAGAAACCGCGCTTTGTAGCCGGTGCCATCGGGCCGACCAACAAAACGCTCTCCATCTCCCCGGACGTGACCGACCCCGGCTACCGGGAGGTTACCTTCGACGAGGTGGCCGCCTCCTACCGCGCACAGATCGACGGGCTGATGGACGGCGGCGTGGATATCCTGCTCGTGGAGACGGTCTTCGATACGCTCAACTGCAAGGCCGCGCTGTTTGCCATTCAGAACGCCTTCGAGGAGCGGGGCGAGACGCTGCCGGTGATGATTTCGGGCACGATCGTGGACCAGAGCGGGCGGACACTCTCCGGGCAGACGCCCCACGCGTTCTGGCTCTCCATCAGCCACATGCCGCACCTGCTGAGCGTCGGGCTCAACTGCGCGCTCGGCTCGAAGCAAATGCGCCCGTTCATCGAGGAGCTCTCCGACGTGGCCTCCGTGCCGACGAGCCTCTACCCGAACGCCGGTCTGCCCAACGAGCTGGGCGGCTACGACGAGTCGGCCCGCTTCATGGCCGAACAGATCGACAGCTACCTGCAGGAGGGTTGGCTGAACATTGTGGGCGGCTGCTGCGGCACCACACCGGAGCACATCCGCGCCATTGCTGAGGTGGCGGCGAAGCACTCGCCACGCACCATCCCCGAGCCCGAGCCCACGCTACGCCTCAGCGGGCTGGAGCCGCTCGTCTTCCGCGAAGACCTCA
>SLED01000310.1 GCA_007124945.1 Salinibacteraceae bacterium
ACTCGATAAAATTGCCAGCGGGATGTATGGCGACGTGGACCCCTACCCAGTGCTGCATGAGCAAAAAACATTTCGAATTAGTGAAGACGGTGAAGGCTACACGCTTGAACTTCATTTGCCATTTCTTCATAATGAAACATTCGAGGTCAAACAATTCGGCGACCAGCTTGTGATTCAAGTACAGAATCAGCGCCGAAACTTTCAGCTTCCCAACTTCCTCTCGTATTATTCGCTTGGCCCTACGTCCCTGAAGGATGATTGGCTACGAGCAACCTTTCTTCCGCCACAGGATGCAAGCCTCGTCACTACCGAAGCGCGTAACCGGTAATCCCTCCTCCCTCCAACCACGCTCCGCATATGTTTGTACCCAGTGTGTTACTCAAGCAGTTGTACACCTTCGGCAGCCTGCGGAATAGCTCTGAAGGAATACGGTTTGCAATCAAGAACCGGCTCAGCGACGCTACGCTCGTGGAAGTAAGCCGCGTTGCAATCGATGGCGAAGATCTTCCGCTGGAAAAGATTGTGCTTGTCACCGAAGAAGGCGATCGCTACTCACCCGGCGAGATCGAAAGTAATCATGCTATCGACTTTCCACTGCGCAAATCACTGGAAGTGCATGCGCCCTACGGCGAGCTCGAAGAGGGAAAGCATGAGGTTACCATCACCTTTCGAGCCAAGCCGTTCGGAAAACTCAAACTCTCGGTTGAAGATAGTGTGCGCGAGAAGGACGAGGAGCTGACCCGCATCCCACGGCGCTCAGGGCGGGATTACACTCCTGAGGCCATCGCCGAGAGACAGGAGTTTATTGAGAAATACAGCGGTGCGCGCCTCAAGCACGTCCCTCAGTTTTCGTTCCCCGCCGAGAGTACGCAGGGCAACTGCGAATCGCTCATAGGGACAGCCCAGGTACCCCTTGGCGTAGCTGGTCCCATTCAAATTCGCGGGGAGCATGCGGACGGTGAATTCCTGGTTCCTCTGGCTACCACAGAAGGTACGCTGGTTGCCTCGTACAATCGGGGCATCAAGGTGCTAAACCTGAGTGGAGGCGCGAGTTGTACGGTCGTGGGAGATGCGATGCAACGCGCCCCCGTATTCGTGTTCTCCACAAGCCGGGAAGCGCGAGATTTCGTCTCCTGGGTGCAGGAGTACCTCCCCAGAATTCGGGAAGAGGCAGAGTCCACCTCCAGCGTGGCGAAGTTGCAGTACATCGATCCGTACCTTTCAAATAAGTTTGCCTATCTCCGCTTCAACTACTCGACGGGCGATGCGGCCGGGCAGAATATGGTGGGACGGGCCACGTTTGCTGCTTGCGGATGGATTCTGGACAACTATGAGGGTATCGAGCACTTTTACCTTGAGTCGAATTTTGCGACGGACAAGAAAGCATCGCAGGTAAACATCATGCGCACGCGCGGAAAGCGCGTAACAGCTGAGGCCGTTGTTAAACGAGACGTGCTCGAGCAACACATGCGCGTGGCGCCCGAGAGCCTCGCCTACCACTGGGGAGTGGCCACCGTCGGCGCCTTCTTCTCGGGAGCGAATAACAACGGCGCCCACTCCCCGAACGCAATCACCGCCATGTTTATCGCCACCGGGCAGGATGTGGCTAACGTGGCTGAATCGTCGGCGGGCATACTCTACTCCGAGCTGACAGATGAAGGCGACCTGTACACCTCCCTCACCATTCCATCACTTATCGTAGCAACGTATGGAGGCGGTACCGGCCTGGCCACTCAGCGCGAATGCCTCGAAATGATGGGCTGTTACGGCAAAAACAAAGTAAACAAACTGGCTGAAATTATGGCCGGCGTAGCACTGGCCGGCGAACTCTCGCTGGGAGCTGCCATTTCCTCCTCCGACTGGGTCTCGAGCCACGAGGCCTACGGCCGAAACCGGTAACCTCTCCCCGTGCCCTTCTAACGAGTAGATCCCCTCTATGCGTACGCTTCCGGGTACCACACCCGCCACTGATTATACCAGTGTCAGCGTTAACGGCCAGACGCTGACTACCGTGCCAGATCTGTTTACCTTCGGGCTGGGACGAAATACGACGGGCACGTGCGCCGCTACCAAGCGGAAGGGACGCTGGTACGAGACGTCCTGTGCCGATATGGAGGCGAAGGTGCGCCGGCTGGCCTACGCGCTCCGCGCCCGCGGAATCGAAAAGGGCGACCGGATCGCACTCCATTCTGAAAGCTCCACGGAATGGCTCATAGCCGATCAGGCAATGGCTTCGCTGGGCGTAGTTAGCGTTCCGTTGTACCCTACGCAAACACCCGACCAGCTCAAGTACATTCTGCAAAATTCCGGTGCGAGAGGATATATTGTCTCGAACAAGTCGCTATTTAAAGGACTGGAGCCTCATCTCGAAAACCTGTCCGACCTTGAACTACTGGTCGGGCTGCGCGATACCTTCCACGAGCGAATGTTTTCGCTTAAGGAGCTGCTTGCGCAGGGAGTGCGTGAAGAACAGCGGCATCCTGGCGCCTTTGAGCAATGGAAGAAGGAGGTATCACCGGATGACTACTACTCATTCATTTATACCTCCGGCACTACCGGCAAGCCCAAGGGCGTAATGCTAACGCACCGAAACCTGGTGTCCAATGTGCTGGCCTCGCTTGAGCGGATGCCCTTCGATACGGAGCAGCATCGAGGGGGTCGTATGCTTTCATATCTCCCGCTCTCGCATGTCTTTGAGCGGATGCTTGCAGTGCTCTATCTATACATAGGCTTCCCGATCTATTTCGTCGAGAACTTTGAGGAGTTTCTGCAGGACATCCAGACGGTCCAGCCGGTCCACTTCTCTACGGTTCCGCGCCTGCTCGAAAAAGTATATGAGAGCATCAAAGCTAAATCGCACGAACTTGCAGGCTTCCAGAAGGCCATCAGTACCTGGGCAATTGAGCTGGCCGAGTCGTACGATGTCGATCAGCGCCTGAGCCTTGCTGAAAAGGCACAGCATGCGATGGCCGACCAGCTGGTGTACAGTGAGATCCGCAAGCTCTTCGGCGGCAATCTCGCAGGAATTACCAGCGGCGGGGCTGCGCTCTCACCCAAAATTATGAACTTCATTAACGCGCTCGGAATTTTCTGCGGTCAGGGCTATGGAATGACAGAGACATCACCCGTAATTTCCGTGTATCAACCGGGCCGGTTGAAAGCAGGCTCGGTGGGCACGCCGCTTAGGAATGTACGCGTGCGCCTTGCGGTCGATGGAGAGATTGAGGTGAAGGGTCCGAATGTGATGGCCGGCTACTACAAGCTGCCCGGCAAAACCGCAGAGGTTTTCACCGATGACGGCTGGTTGAAGACGGGCGATATTGGCCGGATGGGGCCGGAAGGCCATCTTTTCATCACCGATCGGAAGAAGGCTGTCTTTAAGCTTTCCACTGGAAAGTTTGTGGCGCCGCAACCCATCGAGTCGAGCCTTGCGTCTCACTCGCTCATAGAGCAGGCGGTAGTAGTGGGGGCGGGCTACAAGTTCTGTGCTGCACTTGTGGTGCCCAATGTTGAGGCACTGCGGAAGGCAATCGACGCCCCAGAGTCGCTGGAAATCGACGTGCTCTTCGAACGGGACGACGTACAAGCCCTGATCCAGAATGCGATCGCGGCGACGAATCAAGCATTGAGCCCGTGGGAACAGGTGAAGCAATTTCGGCTGCTACCCTCTCCGTTTACAATTGAATCGGGCGAATTGACGCCGAAAATGAGTCAGCGACGCTCGGTGATACTCGAGAAGTACTCCGATGAAATCCGCTCGCTCTACGACGCACGTGGGTAAGTCAAACCTACAGGCGTGATTAGGGTACGAGGCTTGTTACCATCGCGTAGCCTTTCCCTCCATGACAGACGACCAACGAACAGCCTCTGCGGCACCAGGTAGCGCCGATCGGGCGTCTGGTACGCCTGTGGACGACCCTGCCCAAAACGGGCAGCAGCAGGCTCTGACGGAGTCTGACCGGGACGGCGATCAGGCTTCGGCTGACGATGAGACCACCGACGAGGATAAGGCCACCGACGCGCGTCCTCCGGGAACGCCCGCTCAGGCGTTTAAGTGGGATCCGCTCGCAGTGTACAAGGGGGCCGTGCGGCGCTTCTTCACGGTGTACCGGCATATTATCGGTCTGCTGTGCGGGGGGATGGTTGCCTACGCCCGCTCCCTCCCACCCGAACTCCGGCGGGGTTTCCGCAATCTGGGGCCTCGCATGGCCGCGTGGGTGGTAAAACCGTTTGTGAAGCGCTCCATCGTGAACCTGCCCTTCCCCGAACAGCTGCGGCGAAGGCTTGAGATTCTGGGGCCTACATTCATCAAACTTGGACAGATTCTGGCAATCCGCCGTGACCTGCTTCCGGCTGCCATCACCGACGAGCTCGACAGCCTGTTCGATCGGCTCCCTCCTATCGCCGAACAGCAAGTCTACGACATTATCGAGCGCGACTTCGGCGAGCCAGTGGACGAGCTGTTTGCCTACTTCAATCCGGAGCCGCTTGGGGCCGGTTCGATTGCGCAGGCTCACCGCGCCACCACACTGGACGGTGAGGAGGTGGTGAGCAAGGTTATCAAACCCGGCATTCGGGAGGCAATCAGCTACGACCTCAAGCTGCTTGAATTTGTCGGGGTCTTTCTTCAGTGGCTCCTACCCCGTTACCAGCCGCGCCAGATCATCGAGGAGTTTATCTCCTATACCGAAAAAGAGGTCGATTACTCGTTTGAGGCCGACAACGCAGAGATTTTTGCTGCCAACTTCAGCGACATGCCCGACGTTGTCTTCCCGTCTATTTACCGGGACCTTACGTCCAAAAATGTTCTCACCATGGAGTACATTCAGGGCTACAAACCTGGAGCCAAAGAGACGTGGGGGCTAACGGAAGATGAGCAAAAGCGGGTCATTGACCTCGGGGCTGCATCCATTATCCGGATGCTCTACAAGGACGGCTTTTTTCACGCGGACCTCCATGCCGGCAACCTGATGATCATCCCGGGTAATCCGGTGAAGATCGGTTTTATCGATTTTGGTATGGTGGGCCGCTTCGGTGAGAAAGTTCGCCACCGCCTGCTGTATTATTTTTATGCGCTCGTTCGGGGTGACATCGAGGGCGCCTCCCGCTATCTGCTGGACCTGGCCCGGCTGGGTGAAGGAGCCGACCCCCATGGATTCTCCCGTGCAGTTGAAGACCTCTCCCGGCGCTTTCTGATGCAGGGCCGGGCAAACGATTTTAGCATCGCCGAACTTATACTTGAGTCGCTCAACCTGGGCGGCAAGTACAATGTCTTTTTTCCGGTGGAAATGACCTTGATGGTGAAAGCGCTGGTAACGTTCGAAGGCGTTGGCCGGACGCTGGATCCCAACATCAACATAGCCGAAGTTTCTGAACGTCATGTCGCCGTGATCTTTAAGGAGCGCTTCGATCCGCGGGTGCTTGGCCGCGAGGTACTTCGTAACGCTCCGGAGGTGGTAGACCTGATCGTGCGCTCCCCTCAACTGCTCACATCGGGAGCGAAGTTTCTTGAGGAGAGCATGCAGGATCGAACGCCAAGCAATCCCATTGCGGGGCTTCGAAGTAGTATTATCGCTGGCGCCTGCATCCTTGGGGCCGTGGTAACCATCGTGCAGGAAGGGCCCATGGCTTTATGGATCGTCCTGTTCGCAATTGGCTTCCTGCTCGCCGTGTTCGGTGGCAATCACTAACGCTTCTGAAGCGACCCTTCTTCTATGGCGCGTTCTTCGTCACCCTGGACGGAAATTGACCTGAATCTTGAGGCTCACGACCTTGAGGCCCTCTTTGAGCCTTACGATCCGCTGAGCTCGTCGGGCGCTGATCTTCCGCACCTTCCCCCGGCCGAGGCACCGCAAGATCCTATCGAATGGGATTACATTCGCGACCTCATCGACGAGGTGTACGAAGATATAGCCGACCACTATTTTCGAGGAAAGCTAATCGGTGGGGACAAGATCGCTGATGATGGGCCGCTCATTGTTGCGCCCAATCATAGCGGCACTGCCTTTCCTCATGACGGTGTCATTCTGGATTTGCTGCTCTGGCGCCGTGACAACTATAAGAAATCGCGCAAATTCCGCTCGGTCTTCTCGCCAAAACTGGCAGCCACCTGGTGGATGCGCCTCTACACGCTGGACAACTGGTGGCGTCGCTGCGGCGGTGTGGATATGACATTCGTAAATTACGACCACTTGCTTGAGCGCGGCGAACGTGTCATCTACTATCCGGAGGGGATTCCGGGCATTGGAAAGGGGTTTACGAAGCGATATCAGCTGCAGCGCTTCCATTCCAGCTTTATCGTCCTGGCGGCCAAACACAAGGCTCCAGTCTACCCGGTATCGGTGGTGAATGCAGAGTGGGTCAACCCGACCAGCTTTACGTTCGACCCGATCGACCGGCTGGCCGATCGCATTCTGGGGCTCCCCTTTTTCCCGATGCCGATCGTGTTTCTCGCGCTCCTCTTTCCGTTCCTCTTCTACTTCGCGTTTCCGAGCCGCATGGTATTTGAGGTGGGCGACCCCATCGACGTGCGCCACCTTCTGCGAAAGGAAGGATGCCAAAACCTCGACAACCCCGAGCGGGCAACCCTGATGCGCGTTGCTGAGCGGATTCGGCAGGAGTCGCAGACCAACCTGGATGCCGCTGTACAGCGGCACGGGGACAAACCGTGGGACCTGAAAGGGCTCTGGCAGTCTCTAAAGAATGTTCGCGGACGGCGCGCCCGCGTGCTTCCTACCGGCTGGCCTTTCACCGTGGCGCGGCACGACCGTGACCGGCAGCGCCCACCTGCACGTAACCGCCTGCATGCCATCCTGCGAGACATCGATATTACCGCTTTCTATCTGCCGGCAGGGTGGCTGCTGTTGAAACTGGCCAGAGAACTTCGCGAGCCTCCTTACGGGTATCGCGGACTCTCCAGTGACGAGAGAATGCTGCGGGAGGGGAATTATCGCTGGTCACTTGACAGTAATCCGCTACCTGAGCGAATCAGTGACGAGTAGGCCGTCTACGCTGCCTGCACGGTAGCAGCATCATCTTCAGATTCCTTCGAGGCCTCTACAAGATCCAGCATGTAGTCGAGCCGATCAAGCACATCGCCGGCCTGTTCCAGCACATCCCCAGCAGCAGCCTCTGGCGAGGACGAATCGAAAAGGCGACGCGTCGTATCACCTGTCACGGTCTTCCTCAGCGCAAAACCATGGCGGCGCAGCTTACGATCTATCGTTCCGAAGTTGCTTTCCAGATATGCAAGCGTAGTCCGGTATGCGTATTCACAGACCTCATACCGGTTTGAGAAACTGAAGATATTGGAGAAAAAGA
>SLED01000036.1 GCA_007124945.1 Salinibacteraceae bacterium
AACTCGTCGGCAAATGTCTCGGGATCATCCAGGATGGAGCTGATGCCCACCGGCGAGCCTCCGGCAGCACGCACGCGGTCGAGCTTGTACCAGTTGCGCGCGAATTCGTGCGTGTAGGCGGTCGTTGAGATATCGATAAAAGAGGCCGGCTGAATGACATGACGAGCCGACAACCCGCGGAATTCGGTCGTCATGACGTCCTCCTGCGAGGCCGCATACCGGCGGAAGGGAGAGACGGCGAAGTCGTCGCGGGTGAGGCCGAGGTACGTTTCATCCGAGACCTCGTTAACCTGGTTGGCCTTCAGCGTAAGCGACTGGAAGATGGAGGCTTCGGGAGCACTGCTGACACGCACTTTAGCGAGGTAGTCTTGCTTGTTGAAACCGGTGTCACCTCCGCCGTCGAGCTGCTTGAAGCCGTCGACGCGCTCCTGCAATGTTTCCACGAGAACGCCCAGGCGCACCGGACCCAGTTCCTCATTACCAGTCCCTGCCCAGGCATGCATGCGACGGTTGTTATCAGACCCTGCAAGCAGCTCGGCCTCTCCGGCGCGCTCACCCGGAATCCGACGAGACAGCACGTTCAGCGCGCCGCCCGTGGTGAATGGGCCGTAACGAATCTGGCTCGATCCTTTGCGGACCTCCACGGCCTGCATTCGTGCAAGAGTCGGCACATAATATGCAGCCGGGGCGGAATAGGGCGCCGGAGCCGTCAAGATACCGTCTTCCATGAGAGTGATTTTGTTTGAGCGGTTGGTACCCGTGCCGCGCATCCCGATGTTCGGGCGCAAGCCATAGCCTTCCTCATCAACGATGTTAACCCCCGGCACCGTCCGCAGGAGACGCATGGGATCAGAATCGCTGTGACGCGCCAGCTCCTGCGGACCCACATAGGCGGCTGAGCCCGGGATCTCGTTGACGCCCCGGCGCCCGCCGGTCAGGCTTGAGCGCTCAACCACGAGTTCAGGCACCTCGGCAAGCACTTCCCGCAGCGAGAACAACACCTGTGCGGCTTCACCTGCCTGCACCTGTACGGTTTGCCGCTGACGCGCAAACCCGACCATGGAAGCAACCACGGTGTACTCACCAGCAGGTACGCCCGTAATACGGAAAGATCCGTCAGGACGGGTAGCCGCACCTCTCTGCAGGCCTTCAATAAAGACATTCGCACCGGGGAGAGACTGCTCAACGCCATCTTCGACGATGCGCCCTTCAATTGCACCCTCCTGAGCGAAGGCTTTGCTGCCGGACAGCAGGAAGAACAATAACAGAAGGGAAGCCGCACAACCGCTCAACGTGCGACCCGGAGTGAATGAGAATTTGCGATCTATCATTAGTGCACTATGCTCGAATGTTCATTTTGGAGTAATGGCTGACCGGCTTCCCGGCATCCGGACCTAACATACACGCTTATTTAGATTAAGTCTATTTAAGAAAGATGAAAGTTGAGAGAATGGTCGTCCGAGCGTCGATCCACTTCGTAAACCACATATCTTCATGATGTTGGGCTTGCCTTCTTACTCCCGGTATTAGTACCGTTCGGATCCACGCAGTTACAGCCTTACTTTCTCTTCAGCCTCGCCCTACTCGGCATGTACACGCGGCATCTTCCCTTCTCCCCACACAGCTTATCCGTTGCCTTGGTGGCACTGCTTCTTGCAGGCTGCGACCTCACATCGACCGACGACGGCCTGGTCGGCGGCGTAGACGTCGATGCGCTTTTCGCTCCTCCGACAGCAGATGAGCGCAATGCGATCCTGGACAAATGGGCAGACCGCGATCTGTCGGTGCGCAACTTTGAAGTACTGGGCCAGAGATCGGAGGAACTTGAGAACGGGGACTTTGACATCCAGCTCGTTCGCCATGAGGTGAATGGCAAGCGACACGTGGGAGCGTTCATTGTGCCTTCGGAAGCAGATGGCCCGCTATCCCTCATCATTTACAACCACGGCGGCGATAGTGGCGTAAGCATCGACGATGATGTGCTTCCACTCATCACCGGGATGGACGAGCTGGGGCAGGCGTTCGCCTACGTCGTCCCCGCCTTCCGAAGCCAATCCGTGGAGGCGGGTGGATTCTCGTTCACCTCCGAAGGCGAGCCGAGCCCGTGGGATGGTGACGTAGACGACGCACTGGCTTTGCTGAATGCAGCCACCGAAAACCTTGAGTTGACTGATGGAAGCCGGATCGGTGTGATTGGGTTCAGCCGGGGCGCCACCGTGGCACAGCTCATGGCCATACGTGATGACCGAATCGATGCGGTGGTATCCTTTTTTGGCCTGACGGACTTCTATGGGCCATTCGTTCGGCAACTTATAACCGACGCGCTACGGGACGGGTCTAACCCGCCGCCGGGTATGGACGTCCTAATTCAGGACTTTATTGAACCCCTGCAGCGAGGAGACCTCTCCATTCAGGATGTCCGCTCTCAGCTCACCCGGCGCTCGGTAGTCGAGTTTGCTGGGCGTCTGCCAGCGCTACAGGTACATCACGGCGAAGACGATCCCGTGATTCCAACAGAAGAAGCCCTGGCGCTCGACGATGCGCTTGAGGCGGCAGGCCGATCGGCTGACACCGATGCGTCCTACGAACTCTTCATCTACGAGAGCAACCCACCGTATCCCTCTGAAACGCTTGAGCAGCACGATTCAGACGCACTTCCCCAGAGCCTGCAGCGTACTGCTACGTTTTTCCAGTCAGTGCTACTTGCTGAAACAGCACCAGCCAGCATCGAATAAACCTGGAGAACCAGCCACGTCTACTCATCACGGGCACTCATAATCATGCAGTCGGTAGAGATCCAACCGGTACGTTCTGATGAGCACTGGAAGCGTGCGCGAGAGATTAGAACCCGCGTGTTTATTGAAGAGCAAGCTTGCTCACCAGAAGAGGAGTGGGATGGGCACGATGCGACGAGCCGCCACCTCCTTGCGTGGCTACAGGACGACCCGGTAGGTGTTGCTCGATGGCGTGCTGTTCCATTTGAGGAACAGATCGTTGCGAAGCTGGAGCGGTTTGCGGTGCTGAAAGAATACAGAGGCAAAGGATTCGGCCGTGCGCTTGTCCGGGCTACCGAGCAGGATGCACGGCGCGCGGGTTTTACCACCTATCTCCTCTATGCGCAACAGCATCTGCAAGAGTTTTACGAAGCCCTGGGCTATCAAACAACCGAGCGAGAACCATTCGAAGAGGCTGGCATCTCACATGTGGAAATGGTTAAGCGAGAGACGGTGACTACCAATTGAGGGAATTCCACCGCTTTACTTCAATCCTCCACCCTTCTATCTTTGCATTCCGGTAGCCGCCGTGAAACGGCTTTGGCATCCCACGCCCGAAACACCTGTTACCACCCGCACACCCCACCGATACGCTCATTGACCCGCGCGGCACATACATGGAAAAGCTTCGTCTTGGATTAGAATGGTTTCTCAACCCCGACCACGCCCCGATCCTTGTAGCCCAGGCCCACGGCTGGCTGAAGGACGCCGGTATTGAGCTGGAGGTCATCGAGCCGGATGAACACATGGATGCCATCGAAGCCATTGAGGCGGGTACAATGGACTTCGCTATTACCGAACCGCTACACCTCGTAGAGGATCGCGCGGAAGGCGAGCCAGTGATCGGGTTCGCTCGCTTTCTGCATACAAACGGCGGGGTCATGTACTTGCGCGATTCGGGAATAGCGCGTCCACGCGATATGGCCGGCACCCGTATTCAGTACCCGGGCGCACCCGGGCCTGGTGGACCGGCTATTGTACGTACGATGGTGGAGCACGACGGCGGAACGGCCGCTGAAGAAGACTTCACCCCGGTCAACAACGGCTTCTACCACACAGACGCGCTGGCCGACGATCTGGCTGACGTAGCGACGCTCGTGTTTTACAATTTTGAAGTGGTCGAAGCCCGGCACCGTGGCCTCGACGCCGACTTCTTCGCACTCAAAGACTGGGGCATCCCCGATTTTTGCCAGCTCATTCTGGTCACCACCCCAACGCACCTGCAGGCCCGCCGAGACGTTTTCCGTCGGTTCATCCGAGTACTGCGCAAAGGAATCGATTTCCTGTATCAGCATCCGGAAGAATCCAAAGCCATCTACTGCGAGCAGGCTGGCGTATCTCCCGATGATCCACTCGTATCCAAGACTTTCGCCGCGACGCTCCCCTGCTTCACCTACGACTTCTCCATGACGCGCGCCTACTACAACGCGCTCGAATCGTGGCTGGCAGACACCGGCCTCATCAAAATGCGCCCCGGGGCCAAAGCTTACTGGACCAACGGTCTCTCTCTTCCAGAGATACGGGTGCGCGTCTAAACTCTACGAAAGATGTACCGAGGCAACTTCCTCACCATTTACAAAGAGGGTGTAGGAGATGTCGGCAGTCTTTTCAATCATCTTCGATACGGAGCAATACTTCTCAAGGCTCAGATCGATCGCGCGCTGCACCTTCTCCGATTCCACGTCACCCGTGACGCGAAACGTCAGGTGGACATCGGTAAATTCTGACGAGGTGCCCCCCTCTTTTCGCTTTGCATCCACCTCCACATTGAAATCGCCAACCTCCTGACGCTGCTTTTCCAGGATCATTAGTACGTCAATGCTACTGCAGCCCCCAGTTGCTAACGCCACCATCTCCATCGGGCTAATGCCCTCCTGCTCTTTTTTCGAAGCAATGTTGAGCTCGTAGCGGCCGTTGCTTCCGCGAAATTGAATGGCGTCGTTGATTCGCTCAAGTTGTACCTTCATAGAGGGTTTGGTTCTGTGTAAAATAGGATGCACTTGCGGCACGGTAACGGCGTGATTTGCGAGTACGATCCACACGTTCTATTTAATCCAGAGCAATTGCTCAATTTTTGGGGTGAGATTCCGCTTTAGCGCCGCTTTTTTCGGTGTGTTAACATCCAGCAGTCCTCACCCCTTGCGCATCAGCCGTACAGTTCCGTTCTTAGGGGGCACGTTGTCAATTACAGAATCAGCCCCACTCATGCGCATCTACCGTTTCTTACCGTTAGTCACTTCGCTTCTGCTGGTGTTCGCCATCGCCTGCGATGCGCCGTTCCCCGATGACGAGGTCATAGACCTTGGTGATATTCCCGAGCACACTCCGGAATGGGTTACGGACGCTTCGGTCTACGAAATCTACGTTCGTGATTTCACCGACGAGGGGACCTTTGAGGCGATGATTCCTCGACTCGATGAACTTCAGGAACTGGGGATTAACACGCTCTGGCTTATGCCCATTCACCCGATTGGTGAAGAGGAGCGAAAAGGCACCTACGGATCTCCTTATTCGGTACTGGACTTCTACGCCATCAATCCTGATTACGGCGATGAAGATTCGTTCCGCCAGCTCGTGGAGGAAGTCCATGAGCGCGACATGAAGATTATCCTGGACCTGGTTGCCAATCACACTGCCTGGGACAACGCCTGGGCCGACGACAATCCGGACTGGTACGTGCAAGATGACGATGGCGACTTTGTAATTCCGCACGAAGACTGGACGGACGTCATTGAGCTCGACTACGACAACGATGAGGTCCGTGAGGAAATGACGCGCGTTATGCAGTACTGGGTCGAAGAGTTTAACATTGACGGCTATCGTGCCGACGTGGCCGAACTCGTTCCTGGCGACTTCTGGGCCGACGCTATCCCGGCGGTTCGCGAGATCAACGAAGAGGTGATGATGCTGGCGGAGGGCGATGATCCCGGCCTCTACGAATATGGGTTTGATCTCACCTACTCCTGGGAGCCCTATCGCAAACTCATCGAAGTGTACGAAGATGAGGAGCCCGTAGCCGACTTTGCCAGCGTAGTAGAAGATGAGCGTAGCGAGCATCCTTACCCGGACATGCGCTTCCGTTTCACCACCAACCACGACGAAACAGCCTGGGATGCACCGCCGGTCGAGCTCTTCGATTCAATCGAGGGATCGAAAGCCGCTGCCGCCTCACTTCTCCTGCTGCCAGGTGTTCCGATGCTCTATAACGGACAGGAAGTAGGAGTCGACGAAACGCTTGATTTCTTCGAGGACAACACCATTGACTGGGACGCCAATCCAGAGCTGCGCGAGTGGTATGCCAACCTCCTGAATACGCGTAACGAACATGAGGCGCTCAGGCGTGGGGCCATGACCTGGCTTAGCCCCGGTGAACAGGATGCGGTAATTTTCTCGCGCGAGACCGACGATCAGGCTATCTTTGTGATGGCTAACGTGCGCAATCGAAATACCGTTTACCGCCTTCCCACTTTCCTTCATGGGGCTGTCTTTAACGATCTCCTGACTGGTGACGAGCACGACAGCGTCGAAGTCGTACTCCGTCCGTATCAGGTACGAATCTTCGAAATGGTAGAAAGTCCGTGATTAAGCGCGCCTGACAGCCACACCATGCAGGGCAGCCCAGTGCACGACACAGCCTCCGCCGAGCCTTCCCAGCGCGCGCTGGTATTGAGCGGCGGAGGCGCCCGTGGTGCCTACCAGTCGGGCGTCTTGGCCTACGTAGCCGAAACCATCCCTGAAGCCTCGTTCGACATCTACACCGGGGTTTCGGCTGGCGCCATCAATGTTGCGCACCTGGCCAGCGCAGTTTCCGACATGGAGACTGCAGCCCACGGCTTGATCGACTGCTGGCGCGAACTCGGGGAGCAACGCGTCTTTCACATGCGCTCCATCCCTGATCTTGTGCGGATGGCCACCGGCGAATCGCTTCCCAGGCCTTCCCTCTTCGACACCTCGCCACTCCGGTCTTTCCTGCGTTCAAAGCTGGGTCCTACAAGCGACGACACCCTCCACGGACTTCAAGAGAACCTCGACGCCGGCCGTGTGAAGGCGCTCGCGCTCACAACGGCTAACTACTCCACGCACCAGACTGTTACCTGGGTGCAGGGATGCGATATCCGCGACTGGGAGCGGCCTAACCGCGTGGGGCGTACGGCATTCCTGACGATAGACCACGTCATGGCGTCGGCAGCACCTCCGTTGCTGTTTCCTGCCGTCCGTATTGAGAATGCGTGGTACGGCGATGGCGGCATTCGTCTGCTCGGCCCGCTCGCCCCGGCACTGCACCTCGGCGCGGATCAGCTCTTCGTAATCTCCACACGGTATGATCGCTCAGAGGCCGAAATTTCGGCTACATTTGAGCCCCGATACCCAACCCTTGCCGAGATGGGTGGGATGCTGTTAAACTCCATTTTTCTCGACGTGTTGGAGCATGACGCCGCACAGCTCGAACGCATCACCACCCTGGTCGCTGCCGGCGAGACCGAGGGCGAGCGCTGGTCACC
>SLED01000410.1 GCA_007124945.1 Salinibacteraceae bacterium
AATGTTTTTAACCGGGAGCTTATAACCCTGGCTTCATAGCGCATTGCAGTGAATCACCGTAGCAGCGGAGGCGCCGCTGGGTTCGTTCGTCGAGCGTCCGGTGAGCCTGTCGTTTTCCGTAAACACATGAGCTACTGTGATGCGCATTCTGGGCATGGTTTTAATTATTGTTGGAATTTTGGGTTTTCTGGTCACCGGTATCTCGTATACCACTACCGAGGAAGTCCTTGATGTAGGGCCGCTACAAATAGAGCGGGAGAAGGGGCGCTCGCTGCCGTTTACACCTGTTGTATCGGGTATTCTCATCCTCGTGGGTGGCGCCCTAACGGTAATGGGCATACGACGAGAAGGCACCTGAGTAGTGGCACGTCCTTCGCGAATGAGCTCTGTGGGCCGCGTTCGGGCCGCCGATACGGGTAAACGATTCCTGCATCCCGGGAAGGACGTTGACGACCGCGCGGGGGCCCTGGCGAAGGAAACGACGAGCCTGGGGCAACCGTCCAGAGCAGCTCATCCCACACCCGCTCATGCTCTTCTGACGCCTGCAGGCAGCAGCATAACTAAAACATGCCCACATCAGTAACCTGCAAGTGTTATGTATGAAGGTATAGTTAAAAAAGTGAATACGTTCGTGTGGTGGGAATTTATTGGGTTTCTGCCCTCGCGAAGCAGGGAGCGGTTATTGGCCGCTCCGACATATATCCCCAAGCCCGACCGCAGACGTGCGCCATTCATGATATCGCTGTACGAAATGCAACCAGGTCACCCGAGCCCGCCCCTTGGCAGCAGCACCGCCAGCGCCACGATAGCCAGCGAGAGGAGCAGCGTCAGGCGGCCCATCCAGCTTGATTGCTTTCGCAGGCTCCGTGCCTCGGGGCTGTCGGGGGCTTCCTCCATCACGCGGATGGCACGCGGGCCGTTGTAGAAGTCGTGCGCGGCGCTCATCACCACGACGATGGCTACCAGCAACAGCTTGAGACCCAGTGTCAGACCCCACGGGCTCGTCCAAAACGCAACGTCCACCCACGCGCTCCACGGCACGCCGCGCAGCCATACGTTGAGTACGCCCGTCACCAGCATCACCGCCAGCGCGCCCCAGCCGATCCATCGAAACCGGAGCGCCGATGCGTGCAGGAGCGGGGTGGCCACGTCCCGAAAGCGCTCCTGCCGCAGGGTCGGCACCATCAACAGGCCCAGCGCGGCCATGCCGCCCACCCATACCATCGCGGCGATGATGTGCAGCCAGACGGAGATGAGATACACCGTGTGCGACATGGGTCCTGCCCCGGGCGGTACTACTTATTGGCGAAAGCGATCGATTGCACCGCAGCCGCCATGCGCTCGGGCGCCACGTTCAGTCCCGTTTGCTGCTCCACGATCTCACCCTCGGCGTTGAGGAGCGTGATCATGTTGGAGTGAGAGAACTGCCCGTCGGAGCCCTCCTTGTAGCGGATGCCCTGCAGGGCGGCGAGCGTGCGGATGTCGGCCTCGCGCCCGTGGAGGAGCGTCCACCGGTCGCTCATGCGGTGCGCGTCAGCATAGCTGGCCAGCACCTCAGGCGTGTCGCGCTTCGGGTCGATGGTGACGAGCACCAGCTGAAGCTCACGCTGCAGTTCGTCCGGCAGCTCCGCAGCGATCTTCCGCATGTCGCTCACGAGCATCGGGCAGGCGTAAGCGCATCGGGTGAAGACCATCGACATGAGTACGGGCTGTCCGTGAAAATCAGCGAGCGTGATATTCTCGCCCCGGTGTGTAGTCCAGGGGGCATCGACCAGAAATACCGACTCGGCCGACGGCTCAAATCGCTCGGGCTGGTAGGACGCCAGGTCAAGGTCGGCAGCTTCTAAAGAGGAGAGCGTCTCCACACCAGAGATCCAGGTGTATTCCTCATCTACCGTGTAGTTGAACCCGATCGCATCCCCGGGCTCCAGCCCCACCAGCTCCTGCGCATCCTTCGCCGAGAAAGGCATCTTCATGGCGGCCATGTAGCCGGGGATCGGCGCGTGATCGACGATCAACGTGTGGCTGTCCACCACCTCCACAATCTTGCCCTGAACATCGTAGACGGTAGCGTCTTCGGCCCGATCTGGGGCATCAGACGTGCAGGCGGTGAGCAAAAAGGCGAGCGCGATACCAGCAGATAGAAGCGTACGCATGGTTACAGGTCGTCAGGTGAGGAGGTGGGGACGTCCATGGCCAGGCGGAAGCCCAAGCTTGAGACGGTGTAGTCGGCCTGAAGACCGCTTCGCAGGCCATAACGGAGGAAGGCGGCGTAGTCCTGAAAGTCGGAGGCGCCGATGGATCCGCTACCGCAGTAGAGCACACGGTCCATGTCGCCATCGGAGCGGCTATCGCCGCGCACGAGTGCGGTGTTGAAGTCTTCCACCCATTCCCAGACCAGGCCGTGCATATCCCATGCGCCCCAGTAGTTCTGCGCGGTAGAGCGCACGTCGGGCCAGGAAGGCGGCGCCGGCTGACTGTACCACTCAGAGAGGCGCCGCAGGAAGTCAGGGTCGCCGAGGCCGTCGGCGTCGGTAGCGCTGGCCATGGCCGCGCGCTCCCACTCAGCCGTGGTGGGTAGCCGCATCCCGCGCCAGTCGGCGTACGCCCGTGCGGCATGCCACGACACGTTGGTGACGGGCGTGTTGGCCAGCTCCTCCGGACCGAAGTCGAGGTCGCTCGGCCAGTCCTTCAGGTACTGCTCGTCGGCAAAAATCGTGGCGATGTTCGACTTGCGCCAGCGCGGGTTGTCTTCCACAAAGGCGAGGAAGTCGGCGCGCGTCACCGCGGTTTCTTGCAGGAAGAAGGGCTTCACCGTGTACGGCTCAGACTCTTCCGGATTCTTGAATAGCGGCTGGTAGGTGCCCTCCGCCACGTACACCATTCCAGGCGGTGCGGGCTCGGTATCGGACGAGGCAGCCGTAAGCAGTAGCGCGCCCAGCGCGACACCACCGAGCAGTAGCGATCCGGCCAACAGGCGAAGGAGCAGGGTATTCATGGCAGTCACCGGGTGATCAGCTAACAGCCCTTCACCCCGCCAATGATACCAGCGGGGCGAAGGCCGATGTGTTAGTTAGAAGAGAGCTCCTCAGCGGGGCGATAATCTTCGAGGCTCGTGCGTCCGGAGAAGACCTCCTTGTTCTCCGGTCCCACCACGTTGAGCGTGCCCACCGCGCCTTTGTTGAAGGCCCGGAAGATGGCGTGGTCAACGAGCTTGTACGCGCCCGGCACCGCAACCTCAAACTCTACCATGGCGGAGCCACCGGCGGGAATAGCGGTCGTCTGCACGTTCCGCTGGTTCGCCTCGATGCCGCCCTCTGTGTAAACGCGGTCGAAAATCTCGCCGATCACGTGGAAGGAGGAGGTCAGGTTCGGGCCGCCGTTGCCCAGGAAGAGGCGCACGGTCTCACCCACGGCTGCCTGCAGGGCGTTGTCGCCATTGAGGGCATTCACCGCTCCGTTAAACACCACGTAGTCCGGGATTTCCTGCAGCGCTTTTTCCTGGTTAAAGGTGCGGAGACCCTTCTCCATGAAGTCGCCGTCCGTGTAAAATTCGCTCTGCATCACATAGTACTCGCGGTCTACGGCCGGCAGGCCCTCCTTTGGCTCCACAAGGATCAGCCCGTACATGCCGTTAGCCACGTGCAGTCCTACGGGCGCGGTGGCGCAGTGGTAAACGTACAGGCCAGGGCTGAGCGCGCGGAACTCAAACGTAGCCGATTTGCCCGGCGCGATGAGCGTGGCTTCCGCGCCGCCACCAGGACCGGTCACCGAGTGCAGGTCGATGTTGTGCGGCACCTTGCTGCTGGGGTGGTTGTGCAGTGTGAACTCCACAAGGTCGCCCTCACGGACTCGCACGAACGGCCCCGGCACTTCATCCCCGAAGGTCCAGAACGTGTAGTTCACCCCGTCGGCCCGCTCCTTGATGGTCTCCGTCACCTTCATCTCCACCTTTACACGGCTGGCGTGGGTGCGCGTGATGGGCGGGGGGACCTCAGGCGCATAGGTGATGGTGGCAACTTCCTCACCCTCAATAGGCGGGAGCTCGAACGAATTGGGTTTGGCGTCCTTAGCCGAGGCGGGCGTGACGCTGCCGCGGATACGCGGCCTCACCGTATACTCGGCAGGGGTCTCAGTCATTTCCGATGATTCGGACGCTTTGGCCTCAGTTGCCGAGACGTCGTCCGAGGCGCACCGGGTGAATAAGATGGCCGAGGCGGCAATCAGCAGCAGTACGGCCAGAAGCGAGGTAAAACGATAGGTCTTTTTCATGGGATCGTCCGGAGTGGGGGGCAGGAAATAGTTGGATAACAGACGCCGCATTTAGGATATGATGGCATCGCTTGTTTTAATTAAGAGTCTATACTCCTAAATAGGCGGGAGGTCCGCGGAGATTTATCCAACTTGTAAGGGAGAAAGGATGAGGGACGGCGGGCAACCCACCGGGGGATAGAGGTGGCGCCCGAAAATAATTACCTGCTCACTTTAGCCGATTAATGCGTCTGCCGATACGAAAATAAGAAATCCAAGAAGAAGTGATCTGTATCAATTATCTTGTATTTCGGATCAGGGTTTGGGGCGTCGCTACCGGATTCCTCATTCGAACCTGAAGAAGGATACCGCGGAAACATAACTGGCATCACGACAAAACAGTCCATGCCTCCGAACTTGCCGGGTGAAGACGACGGGGCCGCCATTACGCGCGATGATTCCGGTCCTCCGGTCACACCCGAAACATTCAGTCGGATTTGCAGGCTTGCTCGGGCGTCCCTGGGCGTGTCACGGGTTGTGGTGGAGTGGCCTGGTTTGCAGCAGCTTCTTGCGCACACGCCAGATCAAAGCTGGATCCACAGGAGCAGGTCGGCTGAACTCGTCGATTATCCTGTATTGCGCGAGGAGGGCATGTCGGTTTATGACGATCTGCATGAGGTCGACAGCGCGTGGGCCAGCGGCGTCAGAGCTCTTCTGGGTGATGTACGCTTTGTGGCCGTTGCGCCGTTTGAGGGGGACACACAAGCCGCGTCAGGAGCGCTCATTATTGCTGATACGGCTCCCCGCGCGCTCGGCAAAGAGCAGCGCCGCGTCTTTGCCGATCTGGCGACACTGCTGGAACCGGCATCATCTGATCCTGACGGCGCATCCCATTATGAGGAGCTTCTTGAGAGTCTCTGCAATGCGTTCATATCGGTTCGGTCCGATAGACGTGTAACCTACATGAATGGCCGCGCAGAAGAGCTTCTGCAGCGTCACAGAAGTGAGATTATCGGCAGGCGCCTGGAGGATGCTTTTCCATGGGTTGTTAACCACCCGACCTACCCGAGCTACATTGGTGCAATCAAGGAGCAGCGTTCGCTTGATCTGGAGCCGTATTTCGAGGGGCTTAAGAAGTATTTCCGGATACACGTGCGGCCTGTAAACGGTGGGGTTTCAATCTATTTCGATGACGTCACGGAGCTTCGGGAGCGGGAGCGTACGTTGCAGCGTCAACGCGACCTGCTTGATCAGGCGCAGCGCATTGCCGGCGCCTGGGAGGTGGATATCCGCCGCGAGAACCCGGCCTGGACCGAGAAGATGTTTGAGATTTTCGGTGTCGATCCGGTTCGAGGGGCGCTGCATGACGAGGTGTTTGACCTCTTCGTAGCGCCTCACCGCGAGCGAATTGAGCAAGCGTTTACCCGCTGTTTTCAGGAAGGTGAGCCGTACGATCTTCGCCTTGAAATCGAAACGCCTGGTGGCACGCGAAAATGGGTTCGATCTGTGGGGGCACCCGTCGAGTTCGTTGAAAATGGAAATGGGTCGAAAGAGGTGGTTCGTATTGCGGGCGCACTGCAGGACATCACCGACTTGAAAAACGCCGAGGACCAGCTAAAACAGCGCGAGCGCGATCTGCGAGAGGCTCATCGGATTGCTCGCATCGGTTCGTGGTATTGGGATCTGCAGAATGACAGAACGCGCTGGTCTACTCGAAAATACGAAATTTTCGGGGTCGATCCGGAGACTGAGATCACCTACGAAAAATTTCTTTCGTATGTACACGAGGGTGACCGAGAACGTGTGCGTGTTTTTGAGGAAGGCATTCGCGGGACGTCTGCGCCCGACAACGGAGAGATCTCGTATCGAATCATCCAGCCCTCTGGTAATGAGCGGGTTGTGCTGGAGCGGAGTGAGCTCGAGCGAGATGCGGCCGGAGATCCCCTGCGGGTGGTAGGGATCGTGCGAGACGTGACGGCTGAGACCCTGCGCGAACGAGAGCTCATTCGTGCGCGGGAGCAGGCCGAGGAAATGCATCGCCTGAAGTCGCGTTTTCTTGCGAATATGAGCCACGAGATTCGCACGCCATTGACCTCTATCATCGGATTTGCAGAGCTCGCTACGGAGATGGATCTGGAGGCCGCAGCCTGCCAGTGTGTCGATGCTATCTACAACTCGAGCCGCAGGCTTTTCAGCACGCTTACCTCCGTGCTCGATCTCTCACAGCTGGAGGCTGGTACGTTACGCCTGCACCCCGAACCGGTGAACGTGCCGGAGATCATTGAGGATGTACTCACCGGGGTCCGAGAGCAGGCCAGAAGCAAAGGCGTAGAGCTGCGATTTCGACAGCCTGCCGCACCCATTCCAGCAATGCTCGACCGCGGTGCCATTCAGCGCGTTCTCGCAAACCTGATCGGCAATGCCGTAAAGTTTACGGATGAGGGATCGGTAAGCGTCTCCTTCGACAGGCAGGAAGGAGATCTGCGCATTACTGTGCAGGATACCGGTGTAGGAATCGATGAGTCGTTTCTGCCACATCTGTTCGATCCGTTTCGGCAAGAGTCCGATGGCGATTCGCGGCTCTACGAGGGAAGCGGGCTGGGTCTTGCCATATCCAAAGACCTTGTAGAGCTTATGGATGGCACCATTGAAGTGACGAGCCGCAAAGGAGAGGGTACGCGCTTTAAGGTTTGCATCCCCCACCGGCAGCCTTCTTCGTAAGGGCGGCGCCCCTTCTTAACCCATCAGAAGAAGGAGGAGAGGCATGAGCAGTGCGCCGGCGAAAGCGCCGAGAAGCAGCTCACGCCGGCCGCCATACGGCAGCCATTTACCACTCGTGCGTGCGGCCGGAATGAACTCATAGAAGATGAGATAGAGCAGTGTGCCGGCTGCAAAGCCGAGCCCGAGCGGGAGTAGGTCTCGGGCGGTTAATACGAACACATACGCGATGGTGGCGAAGACAGGCTGAGGTAGTCCGGTGAAAATTGCCCAGGCAACCACGCG
>SLED01000267.1 GCA_007124945.1 Salinibacteraceae bacterium
CGTGGTATAGAAGCTGTGCGCCGGGCAGCCAACTCGCGCGGCTTTAACGCCACGTTTGGCGGTACCCTTTACGGCGACGCACTCGGTGATGCCGAGACTCCGGAAGGCACGTACGTCGGTATGATGCGCCACAACATTGACACTATTGTTGATGGATTGCTACGCGACCCGGTATAGTCCGGCTGCAGACGCGCTGCACGCTTTCATCTAAAGATTTTCTTTCCTTGATCCTATGGCCGAAGCGGCGATCGAAGTGCGAGATCTGACCGTAGCGTACCGCGAAAAACCCGTGCTGTGGGATATCGACTGGACCGTTCCAGAGGGCGATCTCGTGGCGATCGCGGGACCAAATGGAGCAGGCAAAACCACACTGCTGAAGGCGATCATGGATTTGCTTGAGCCGTCGGCCGGACAGGTTCGTGTGTTGGGGCAGCCGTACCGCGATGTCCAAAAGGAAGTCGGGTACGTACCACAGCGAGGGAGTGTGGATTGGGATTTCCCGACGAACGTGCTGGATGTGGTGCTCATGGGTTTGTACGGGCGCCTTGGGTGGTTCCGGCGGCCAGGACAGAAAGAGCGGGAGGAGGCGCGTGCTGCCCTTCGCAAGGTGGGCATAGAAGACCTCGCCAACCGCCAGATCAGTGAGCTATCAGGAGGACAGCAACAGCGCACGTTTCTCGCCCGGGCCCTCGTGCAGGATGCCACCATCTATCTGATGGACGAGCCGTTTCAGGGAGTCGATGCCACCACCGAGCGAGCCATAATCGACTTGCTCCGGCAGTTGCAGCGCGAGGGAAAAACCGTGGTCGTCGTACACCACGATTTACAGACCCTCCCGGAGTACTTCTCGTCAGTTCTGCTGCTGAATGTGCGTCGAATCGCGGCCGGACCGGTGGAGGAGGCGTTTACTGACGAGAATCTCCGGCGAACCTACGGAGGTCGGATAAGCTTCATCGGGGCGCCGCAGGGGGAGACAGGCTGATGGAGTTGCTCTCTGACCTCTTCGTTGCACTTTTTACAGATTACACGTTGCGCACGGTCGCGCTCGGGTCGGCCGTTCTTGGGCTGGTGAGCGGAGCGCTGGGTACGTATGCCGTTTTGCGCGGGCAAAGTCTCATCGGCGACGCGATCTCTCATGCAGCGCTACCCGGCATCGCACTCGCCTTTTTGCTGACTGGAAGTCGAATGACGCTCGTGCTACTGCTCGGTGCGCTCGCCGCGGGCTGGGTGGCTACACTTTGCATCATGCAGGTTTCGAGCAGCCGCCGTGTTACGTACGATACGGCGCTTGGTCTGGCGCTTTCTGTATTTTTCGGGGTGGGCCTGATGCTCCTCACCTACCTTCAGCAAACGGCTGGTGCTCAGCAGGCAGGCCTCGACACGTTCCTTTTCGGGCAGGCGGCGACCCTCGTCACAGAGGATGTGTGGACCATGGCAGGCATGGGGGGCGCGGGACTGCTGGGAATGGCGCTGTTCTGGAAAGAGTTTAAGCTTCTATCCTTCGATCCTGCTTTTGGCCGGAGTCTCGGGCTCCCCATACGTGCGCTCGATGTGTTGTTGACCACCTTGCTCGTGGTTGCTATCGTCATTGGCCTTCAGACGGTAGGAGTGGTGCTTATGAGTGCGATGCTGATAGCGCCGGCCGCGGCGGCACGTCAGTGGACGGACTCGCTGGGTGTGATGGTGGGCCTCGCCGTGCTATTCGGTATTCTTGCCGGCGTCAGCGGTGCGTTGATTAGCAGTGTTGTACCCCGGCTCCCCACCGGTCCTACCATCGTTTTGTCTGTTAGCGCGATCGTAGTGATTTCGCTTTTTCTCGCGCCCCGGCGCGGTCTGGTGTGGCGGTGGATGCGGGAGCGCCGCTCAACACGTCAGCACCCTGCATTACGGATGGTAGGGGAGGAGGGCCGATGACGATCACGCAGATCGAGATTCAGCTGGTGGCCGTGGTGGTGGCCGCAGCGTGTGCACTGCCCGGGGTGTATCTGGTGCTGCGTGGATTCGCAATGATGAGCGATGCGATCAGTCACGCAATCTTGCCAGGCATCGTTGTCGCCTTTTTTCTTGTGGGAAATCTGAACTCGCCGCTCCTGATTCTTGGTGCGGCGCTGACAGGGTTGCTCACGGTAGTCCTCGTTGAAATGCTCACGGCCACGCGGCTCGTGAAAGAGGATGCCGCCATCGGGCTCGTCTTTCCGGCTCTCTTCAGTGTCGGTGTGATTCTGATTGCCCGCTACGCAGGCGATGTGCACCTGGATCTGGATGCGGTACTGCTGGGCGAGCTTGCGTTTGCGCCATTTAACCGGCTGGAGGTGGGCGGCGTAGACCTGGGCCCTCAGGGTCTCTACGCTATGGGCGCCGTTGGCCTCGTAAATCTGGCGTTCATCCTGGTATTCTACAAGGAGCTGAAGCTCGCCACGTTCGACGCTGCACTTGCAAGCTCTCTCGGCTTCATGCCCGTACTGCTGCACTATCTCTTGATGGGGCTCGTGTCAGTAACTGCGGTAGCCGCCTTCGATGCAGTGGGCGCCATCCTGGTAGTTGCGCTGATCGTGGGGCCCCCGGCATCTGCCCGCTTGCTCACCGATCGGTTGAGCATGACGCTGTTGCTGAGCGTGGTACTGGGTGTAGCCTGTGCGATTTCCGGCTACTGGCTGGCCCATGCGCTTGATGCGTCAATTGCCGGAAGTATGGCCACCATGGTAGGCGTTTGCTTTGCGGCTTGCTACCTGTTCGCGCCGCGGCATGGCTGGCTCGCGCTACGACGCCTTGAGCACCGACGCCGTTTTGTTTTTGCTCGTAAGGTGCTCGCTATTCACCTGCTTCAGCACGAAGGCACACCGGAGGCCGACAGGGAGTGTCGTGCGGACCATCTGCAGGAGCATCTTTCGTGGTCCCCTTCGTTCAGCCGCACCGTTGTGCAGCAGGCTCGGCAGCGGGAGCTGATCCATCAGCACAACGGCCGCCTCTGGCTCACGCCGAAGGGGCGTGCCCTCGCACAGAAATCCGTCGTGGACGTGTAACGGTTCGTAGAGGGTGGATCCCTACGGGCCTTTGTTGGGTTTAACGACTGTGTTTTCGCGAACATCTTGAGGGTGAAACACATGCGTGAATTTCTTCGGAGATGGCTGGAGCGCTGGCGGGCCCGGCGCATTTCCCCGGAACGGGCGGCGCGCCGGGTAGCACGAGGTGCGGCTTACCTCGACGAGGTTGATCCAACCTGGTATCGCCGGGTAGATCCCGAGACACTTGAGCTGAGCAGTGGCTCATCCTGCGTGCTCGGGCAGCTCCACGGAGAGTTTCGGCTCGGTCTGCGACGCGCGCACCTCTTTCATCTGAGCAGCGTGCCTCGGGCCAATCTTTCCCCCACTGCCTATGGCTTTTTCAACGAGCGACACGTATCCGAGGAGCTGAAGGAGAAAGACTTTCGCTATCTCAATCGCGCCTGGAAATCTGAAGTGAAGAAACGCCAGGCGGACGATCGCGGAGGTGACCGCAACAACCCGTCGTTTACGAAGGAGCGTCCGCCGCTCGTGCCCGCGTAAATCCTACGACAGGACCGCCTCTTCCTGCTGAAAGAGCTCGGTGATGTGGTAGACGAACTGATGCTCGTCGTTCAGGCGGTAGTATACCGTCTGGGCGTCGCGCCGGTTATCAACGAGATCCTGCTCGCGAAGCTTTTTTAGCTGCTGCGAGATGGCGGGCGTCGTCAGGTCGAGCACGTCGGCAATGTCATTTACGCAAACCTCTTCAGCAATCCATAGCAGGTACAGGATGCGGGTGCGGGTCGGGCTTCCGGCGGTTTTCAGCAGGTTCGCCAGCTCCTGAAGCCACTGCTGTGCCTCCACGTCGAAACGGAGCGATTTGAGATTATCTGTTGATTCCATGGTTGACATCGATCGTGTACAGAAACAGGCGCCACCGCGTTTGTCGCCGCGCGGCCCAGTCAGGGTATCGGCACGATGTCAATGGAATTTAGGAATCAATTAATTGGAAGAGTGGAATAGCCGTTTGGCCTGCACAAGATGTGATTTTCCACCCCTCCTATCAGCGTCAGTTGCTCTCGCGAGACCTGGAAATCTTCCAGTCCTGCGCTCGCCGAAATATCGCAATGCCGAAGCCGAAAGAGAGCATGATAAAGCCGATCCAGACCAGGCTGATAAACGGCTTCTCGCGTGCATCAATGAGGACCCAATCTTCGGGTTCTACATCGACACCGTCGAACCGCAGCGTGATTTCGCCGGAGTCCACACTCATGCCGGTAAACATAACGCCAATGTCCCAGGCATCCACCCGGGCCTCTTCATATTCAACGGAGCGGTCTTCTTTGATTCGGTAGACGGGCCGTAACTCCGACGTCTCCCCGGTGGACTCGCGGGTCATCTCCAGAACGGCCACGACGGATATCTCAGACGAAGTCGCCATATCCTCGGGTGCTACATCCGACTCAAAGCGAACGAAGCGGACCGAGTGGTCGCCATCGGCGAGGCGGACGGCCTCCCCCTGCTCCATGGTTAGCTCGTTGGTCGCATCATCCTCGCCCGATCCGGTTGCCTGCTTCGGTGTCACCGCGATGAACAGATCGTGCTCCACGTATTTCTGCACCTCGGGATGGCGTATCCACTGGTCCATCTCCTCGCTGAAGTACGCAACGGGTGCCACGGTAAAGTTGCGTCCACGCGGATCGGTGAACTCGACCTTGTATTCGGTGCGTCCGCGCTCTACCTCACGCTGTCCGTGGTACGTCACCTCGTAACCGTTGATCATGCGCGGCTCGTCCTTCACAGCCACGAAGTTGGTTCGCGTCTCATCCTGACCTTGCCCGGCAGCGCCCTGTTGCAGCGGCAGCGGGTTCTCGAACGCACTCGAGGTGATAATGCCAATCAGCATGATGCCGAAGCCGATGTGCGTCACCGCGCCACCCGCCATACGTGGATTCCCGCGCATCAGACGCCACAGCACGGCCCCATTCCCGAAGATCGCGAAAAAGGAGCCGAAGAGCAGCAAAAGCAAGAGCAGCCCCTGCCCATAGATGGCCCAGAACTCACCGAGATTGGGTAGCCAGCCAGCTTCCATGGCAAGTGTTGACGTGTCCTCCGGGAACCGTATCGAGTATTCCACGAAGGGGGTAAAGATCATCACCGCCACGGTAGCAATCACGGCCAGGGCCATGGGCTTCATGATAGCCCGATTGATACTATCCACGTCCATCTTATTCCACCAGAACAGTTGCCCGACGGCAATCAAGAAGGTGAGCACGATGGCCATGGGCAGGGTCCATCGGTTGTAGAATTCGACGGGTACGGTAGCCGGGCTGTCACGGAAGAGGTGCCCGATGATGGGTGAGCTGGTGCCCAGCAGGATCACCGCTCCGATCGCGCACATCAACATGGCCCCGCAGAAAATCATGAACTCGCGGGAGAGAGTGTTGGGCTCCTTGTTAGGCGTAGGGAGCTCGCGGTAGCGGTACGCGAAAAGCCCGAAGCCGACAACCGCCATCGTGCCAATCCACACGAGCAGTTGCTGTGTGAGACCGAGGTCCACAAACGAGTGCACCGACAGGTCTTCAAGTACATTGCTGCGGGTTAGGAAGGTGGAGTAGACCACCAGGATAAATGCCAGGATGCTCAGAAAAAGCGCGGCTTTGTGTCCGTGACCACTTTTCTTCTGGATGAGCATCGTGTGGAAGGCGGCAATACCTACGATCCACGGCACGAGCGACGAATTTTCCACGGGATCCCACGCCCAGTAGCCACCGAAGGAGAGCGTCATGTACGCCCAGTAGCCGCCCATCGCGATGCCGATACCGAGCATGCAGACGGCGAAGAGCGTCCAGGGAAGTGCGGGTCGCACCCACTCAGTGTACTTGCGTTTCCAGAGCGCCGCAATCGCAAAAGCGAACGGCACCAGCATAGCCGTAAACCCGACGAACATCATCGGCGGGTGGATGGCCATCCATGGATTCTGAAGCAGGTCGTTCAGCCCTGTACCGTTGGGCGGCACAAAGTCGGGATTTGTCTGAAAGATGGGCGCGTCGGCAAAGCGCTCCGCGAGCATGGTAAAGGGTGAGGAGCCGATAGCCAGGTTGCCGAACTGTAGCCCGGAGACCATCGAGAGCAGAAAGAACTGGCACAGAGCAAATACCGCCATCACGGGGGCTTCGTAATTTCCGGTCCTCCAGATAACCGCGAGCCCCATAAAGCCCGTTAGCATGATCCACAGCAGAAACGACCCTTCCTGGCTCGCCCAGGTGGCCGAGAACTGATAGATGAAGGGCATCTCGTTCGACGCATTCTGGTAGACCAGCGCAAACTGGTACTGCTGCGTCAGAAAGATGTACATCAGTAGCCCGAACGCCGTTGCTGCTGCAACCGCCGATACGCCCCAGCTCCAGCGGCCTACCGATCGCCAGGAAATCTCATCGGCACCAAACTGCGCTTCTCTGAAATAGGCGAACCCAGCGAGGATGCACGCAACCAGTGCCGTCAGGATTAAAAACTGCCCGATGATTCCGAGCATACACCACCTAACGTTGTCATAACAAGGATGAGCAAGATGCGATTTTCAAGCCCTGCCGTCGAGAGCGGTTCCGCCTGCTGCGTGAACTCTAAAGCCCTATCTCGCTGATTCACTTCTTTTTAGCGGATCAGGACCCGGTCGAGGATCGCACTATTTTGCATACGAGACCGACCGCACCTCGCGGATGACCGTCACTTTTATCTGGCCGGGGTACTGCATTTCTTCCTGGATTGCCCGGGAGATGTCCATGGCGAGCTGTTCTGCGCGGGCATCAGAGACGAGGTCGTGATCAGCCAGCACCCGTATCTCGCGCCCGGCCTGAATCGCATAGACCCGCTCAACGCCGTCGAACGAGGCTGCGAGGTCCTCCAGTTGTTCGAGTCGTTTAATGTACGATTCCAGCGCCTCACGTCGTGCGCCGGGCCGCGCGCCGGAAATAGCGTCTGCGGCCTGCACAATGGGGGCAATGAACGAGGTCATCTCAATTTCATCATGATGGGCGCCCACGGCATTGCAGACGTCATCCGCTTCCTGGTACTTCTTGCAGAGATCTCGTCCGGCCAGTGCGTGAGGCTGATCGATCTCTTCTTCAATGACCTTTCCGATATCGTGCAGAAGGCCGGCTCGTCGTGCCTTTGCCGCGTCAAGATCCAGCTCAGCCGCAATAAGAGAGGCGATGCGCGCGGTTTCTGTTGAATGAGCCAGCA
>SLED01000285.1 GCA_007124945.1 Salinibacteraceae bacterium
ACAACCAAAAACGGCTTCATTCAACCCTGGGCTACCTGAGCCCCGCGGCCTACGAAACACGTAACACGCTAACACAAGCCGCATGACTTAACTACTTGTCCACTTTTTCGGGGGAATTCCATTCGTCTCCGCTCGGGAGAGCGCATAGCCTTGACTTTTTTGTCCTTTTCGTGTGGAAGACAAAAGGGACGCGGAGTATCCGTCAAGCTTCCGCACCTACAAACTACTGGCGCAAGACAACCGAACGTCTCTGCCCTTCAGTCGCGCTCGACGAACCAATCGGTCGTTTCCACAGAGAATAGGAAGCGAAGCTTAGAACTTGAAGGTTTAGCAAATCTGCCAATTGCGTGAGTAGTTGTGCGGAAGGAATGGGCTACACGTGACGAAGCGTGGCCTCATAATTACTTGTGTCCCCGGACTGGATAGTCACTGTCATGCACTGCGAATATTGCAACGCTCCCACCTCCTCAGGTCTGTCAAATCGCTGTAGGAAGCCGGCGAACGACTACTGGGCCCACTGACCGACGCAATCGGGAGAGCCGTGGAGGCTTGTGTCCTCTACGAAAGGGCACTACCGACGATGCCCTTACGCTCATGAGCGAAGCAGCTGACCAGGAAGACGCCATGGACAAGAGCGGGATTACGCCGGGCGAAGTGTTGCCCGTCCGCGAGCTTTGCGGCGAGCTCTTGCTGAATGAAGGGTGTCTCGCAGAGGCGCAGGAGGCCTTCGAACAATCGCTGGAACGCACACCGAACCGCAAGAACGCACTCGCGGGAATTAAACGGGTGACGGCGGCGCGGTAAATCACTGCTTCACCCCTCACATGCCATTCCGAGAGCTCACAAGCTAACAAAACAAACCCGACGCTTACGATGAAACGTCCGACTCTTGACCGTCGCCAGTTTCTCCGCCTGAACGGCGCAGCCCTTGCCGGCGCAGCCCTTGCCGGCGCCGCGCTGGCACCCGCAGTAGGAGCCCAAGCGAGTTTGGATACCGAGGGCAGCACCGGAGGTATCCCCGAAAATGTCTCGCCAGGCTTCTACCGCTTCACCCTCGGAGACAAGGAGATCACCGTGCTCAGCGACGGACACTTCGACTACTCTCCAGATTTCGTTACAATCGACGACCCGGTCGAAATACAAGCGTACAACGTAGACCCGGAGACACGCGTGGAGCACTTCCGGTCACGGCGACTCCCGACCGACCAAATTCCTCTACAGGCGAGTCCCGTCGTGATCGACTCGGGCAATCAACGAACGCTGGTCGACTGCGGTATGGGCACCGGTGAGGAGCTGCCGCCAACGGCAGGCCGGCTTGCCCACTCCCTCGAGGCCGCGGGCATCGCTCCCGAGAGCATCGACTACGTGCTACTTACTCACGCGCACCCGGACCACATGGGCGGGCTCGTGAATCCGGTCGCCGGAGCTCCGATCTTTCCAGAAGCAGAGGTTGTCATCTCGGAGGCGGAGCACGCGTTCTGGACAGGTGACGATGTCGTATCCGCGCAGGAGCCACCCTTCGTGTCTGACATCGCTGAATCCTTCGCAGCACTGGCCCGCGGGGTCCTGGGGGGCATGGACGACCGCATCCGCATCGTGCAGGAAGAAGCAGAGGTAACCGACGGAATCTGGAGCATCCCCTCCCCCGGACACACGCCCGGGCACATCTGCTTCGCCGTCGAATCCGGAGGACAACAGCTCCTCCTCACCGGAGACGCGATCGTATTTTCCCATACGGCCTTCGAATATCCTGGGTGGCATTTCTTCGGAGACCTCGACCCTGAGGAAGCCGCCCGGAGCCGCGAACGCCTGCTCGACCGCGCGACGGCGAATGAGATGTTCATTCTGGGCTATCACTTTCCCTTCCCGGGGCTCGGCTATGCCGTCGAATACGGCGACGGCTACCGGTGGATGACCGCGGGAGCAGCGTTGTGAAATAACTACAAAGGCAGCAGCCATCGTGAGCAAACGGGCGGCTGTTTCTGGCTTTACGTATCGAGGGGAGATCCTGTGCAACCTGCGGGATGCCAGAACAGCCCGGACTACCGTTTTTCCAACCACATTCCCCGGTGATCATCATGCCGACCTACGTAATCGAACGCGAAATCCCCGGTGTACACAAGCTGTCGGCGCGCGACCAAAAGGCCGCAGCACTTAATTCCAATCGTTCACTAAAAGCCCTGGGCCCTGAAATCCAGTGGTCGCACTCCTACATCAGCCCGGACACGACCCACTGTGTCTACATCGCGGAGAATGAGGAGATCATCCGCAAGCATGCCGAGCACGCAGAGCTACCCATCACCAAGATCTCTGAGGTGAAGAACATCCTCGACCCGACGCGGGCAGAAATGAACGTTTCCGAGGATGAGGTAGCGGTCTGATATGCCGGCCTGTCCCTGCGATTCGCCCGGCAGGGTTACCCGCAAATCCCTGCCGGGCACTTCTTCCAGACCATCCCGAAAACAATCATGTCTGACCCCGACTCCTTAAAAACCGCCTATGAACGAAACCGAAAGGTACTCTCCCTCAAGCCCGGAAAAGGCCAGTACACCACGACCACGCATGTCCGACTGAAGGACGGCACGACCTGCGAAGTCGAACACAAGCACTGGAAATTCCTGGCCGATGTGGGCAAGACGCAGGGAGGCAACGATGCCGGACCGGGCCCGAGCGTACTCGAGCGTGCCGCCCTGGGCAGTTGCCTCGCCATCGGATACGTCACGTTCGCAGCTGTCCTCGACGTGCCCATAGACGACGTGCAGGTAGACGTGGAGGCAGACGTAGATGCTCGGGGCACGTTTGGCATCGACGGCGTAGAGCCCGGCTACAAGGGCGTACGGTACCGGGTCCGGATCGAAAGCCCGGCCTCGGAAGAAGCGGTGCAGGAAGTCATCGAACAGGCCGACGCACACAGTCCGGTGCTGCACAACCTCCGAAACCCCGTCCCTATCGAGCGGGACGTAACCATCCCGGACTCTGAGCAGAAAACTTCTGAGGCATCATGAACCCCGACTTTCAACGACGCATCCAGCGATACGGATGGGACAAAGCCGTCCCCTACTACGAATCAGCGTGGCAGCGCGCGCTCCGCCCCGCACAGCAGCGGCTCGTTGAGGTTGCTGACGTGAAGACAGGCGAGCGCGTCCTCGATGTGGCTGCGGGAACTGGCCTTGTTACGCGGCCCGTGGCGGAGCAGGTTGGTGAGAATGGCCGTGTTCTCGCGGTCGATCTTTCCAACCAGATGGTAGAAACACTGCGTGCGATCATCCAGCGAAACGGGCACGGTCAGGTAGACGCCCAGCAGATGGATGCCGAGAACCTCGACGTACCCGACGAGGCGTTCGACGTCGTCCTCTGTTCGCTCGGCCTCATGTACGTGCCCGAGCCCAGGAAGGCGATACAGGAGATGCATCGAGTGTTGGTGCCGGGCGGACGCGCGGTAGCGCTTGTCTGGGGCCGGCGCGCCGGGTGCGGCTGGGCCGATCTCTTTCCGATCATGGACAAACGCGTCAAATCCGACGTCTGCCCGCTTTTCTTTCAACTCGGGACCGGAAATAACCTCGAGACGCAATTTCAATCAGCAGGCTTCGAAGAAATCACCACTGACCGGTTCAACATGGAGTTACCCTTCGAAAATGAAGAGGAAGCCTGCGAGGCCGCCTTCTGGGGAGGCGCAGTAGCGCTCGCGTGGGACAAGTTCGACGAGGAGAAACGCGCCGGAGCCCGCCGGGAGTATCTCGGCTCGATTGACGAATACCGAGACGGTGAGGGCTACCGGATTCCCGGCGAGTTCGTCATCGCGCAAGGTTGCAAGGCCACAACGTAGAGAGCTCCAGAATCGATGGAAGCCACAGAGGACCATGTCGAGCGTCATTACGCCCGGCATAATCGACGATGGTCTTAGAAGAAACCACGCGCATTGAGGCACCGCGCGAACGCGTATTCGGGTTCTTTCAGCAGATGGACGAGCGACGCTACCTGGACTGGCATCCCGACCACATCGCCTTCCGCTGGGTGGGGGGTGAAGAGGCGGCAGAAGGCAACGTCTTCTACCTTGAGGAGCGCATTCGCGGAAAAGTAAACAAGCAGGAGATGCGCTACAAGCGAGAAGGTTAAGCCGGACCATTACATCGAGTTTGCACCGACGTGGTGGTTCTATCGCCTGTTCTTGCCCCGTGTGAGTTTTGCCCTGGAGGAGAAAAACGGTGATGCGACGCTTCTACGTCAACAGGTGCAGGTTCGCATTGGGCCGATTGGAAAATGGCTTAACCGCAGGGAATTTGAGGCCGTGCAACAGCACATGAAGGAAGAGGGCGATAACCTGAAGCGCATGATGGAAGCGTAAGATCGCACGCTCCACGCGGGCGGTTGATGTCAGTTGTTCGTCCCTTGCGACGGTGTGCCTGCCACGGGCACCCTACGCGTCCAGCCCCCGGTCGCGGCGCACTTTCGTCATCACCTGTTTCCAGCGCTGATCCTTTCTGAGCGGGCGCAGCACATCGGGGTAAAAATGGTGCGCAGCCAGTACGGTCCAGTCATCCCAAGAGTCATCGCGTAGCAAAGCCTCAAACGCGCGATCTACTTGACCGAATGCCGCGTGCAGGAGACCCGTGGCAAAGGTGTGCCCGCCTTCCTCGAAGCTGTCCGCCAGCTCGCGTGCAGCGCCCTCCTTGCCTGCGGCGACGTAGCACAGTGCGAGCGTCGCCTGGGGGCCGACACCTGCCCATGTAGCACGCAACCCAGCAAGGAGGGCAATCGCCTCCTCGAATCGTCCCATATGATAGAGTGCCAGCGCGAGGTAGAAGCGAGGCGTGCTCCATTCAGGCTGTATCTCACACGCTCTCCGTCCCTCGGCGAGCGCTTGCTCATACCGCCCTGCCTCGAGATTCGAGACGGAAAGATTGCTGACGGCCTCGGGAGATAGGGGATCGTACTCGACAGCTTTCTCTGCGCTATGTACTGCCTTCTCTGCAGCACCGAGCAACTGGTGGTTCCAGCTGAGCCAGTTGTGCGCCTCAGCATAGCCGGGCTGAAGCTCTACGGCTCGCTCAAGAGCACGGATGGCGGCGGGCCCCTCGCGGCGGTTGGAGTGAAGTAGGCCGAGCGAGGCATGGGCCTCTGCGAGATTGGGAGCAAGTTCCAGGGCGCGCTGAACCGCTGACTCCGCACGGGGCAACACCGCTTCCGCCTTCTCGTGGCCATAATCGAAGCGAAGGGTGAGCGCATCGGCGAGGCCGCTCCACGCAAGGGCATAGCCGGGGTCCTTCTCGGCGGCTTCCTGAAAGTACTCTACCGCTCGCCGCATACCCACCTCGGTGCGCTGATCCAGCAGCCGTCGACCCTGCGCGTAGAGTCGATAGGCGATCAGATTCTCCGTCGGCTTTTCTTCAAGGCGTTTTTCTTCCTCGGGCGTTAGCCGGGCCTTTAGAGCATTGACAATCTGCTTCGTAACCTCCGCCTGAATCTCGAACAGGTTTTCCGCCGTGAGCTGGCGACGGTAGTCCTGTGCCCAGACCTGCCGGTCTCTCCGCGCATTGATCAGTCGTACGTTCACCTGCACCTGGCTGCCTGCCTCCTGCACCTCGCCTTCCACAACCCAGCCGGCGTCCAGCTCGCGCCCGATCTCATAGGTATTCTTAGCGGTGTTCTGATACCTTCGTACCGACGTGCGCGAAATAACGTGCAGATCGCCCACGTTCGAGAGCCGCGTTAGCACATCGCCGTGAATGCCTCTTGTGAACGTACTGGTATCCTCCGTGCCCAGCGTTTCGAACGGCAGGACAGCGACAGCGCGCGACATCCGGTTTCTGTATTCAACCTCTGTCCCTGTAGACGCGCTTAACGCCTCGCCGCTCTGAAGCGCCCGAAGATCCTGACACAGTGAGCTCGCATCTGGATACCGATCCACTGCGTCTTTTTGGAGGCATCGGTCGACAATTACTCCCACGCCGGATGGAAGCCCGTGACGATAGGCACTCAGTGGAACGGGGGCTTCGTGTACGATGGCATAGAGTGTGGCTGTGTCGTTCCCGCGATGAAACGCGCGTTTGCCTGTGAGCATCTCGTAGAATACGACCCCCAGCGACCACAGGTCTGCTCGCGCGTCGACATCCTCTCCACGCGCCTGCTCCGGACTCATGTAGGCGGCTGTACCCATACGTCGCCCCGGATTGGTTATAGCGGAATACTCGGCGGCCTTAGCCAGACCAAAATCGACCAGCTTCACCGGGCCCTGCTCCGTCACGATCACGTTGGCGGGCTTTACATCGCGATGCACGATACCCGCTGCATGGGCCGCTCCGAGCGCTTCGCCAATCTGAATAGCGTACACGACAGCCTCTTCGAAGGGCAACGGGCCGCGCTTTATGCGAGCCTTCAACGTCTCGCCGTCGTAGTAGGCCATCGCAATAAACTGCCGGCTAAGGCCCGACGGACCGGCGTCGGCGGTGCCGATCTCGTAGATAGTTGCGATGTTTGTATGATCGAGCGTGGAGGTCGCGCGAGCCTCGCGCAGAAAGCGAGTCTCTGCTTCCTGCGTCGCCGCGAGGTACGGCGACAGGAATTTCAGTGCTACCGAACGGTCAAGCAACGTGTCCTGTGCTTTGTACACCAGACCCATCCCACCTCCACCGAGGTGGCTTTCGACGCTGTAGCGCCCTATCCGCTCGCCCTCCAGCTGCAGCGGATCTGCAGAGCGATTCTTTCGCTTGAGTTCCTCCCAGGCAGGCTTCACCAGCGAGTCGGCCAGATTATCGAAAAAGCCGGTAGCTTCGTCATGCGCATCAAGCAGCGACGCTACCTCCTGACGCACCGCCTCGTCCTCGCAGCGCTCCGACAGAAAGGCCTCACGCTCGACGGGCGGAAGCTGTCGCGCTTCGCCGAAAAGATGTTCGATGTCGTTAGAGCGGGTGGGCATAGGGCAATGTTTACGCTACTCAGTCGTCAACCTTCTTATTCATTTGTTCGAGCGTTCAGGTTCTTCTCCGACATTCACAGGCAGGAAAAACACCCATACTTCCAAACATCCATACTACCGCATAAATCCTGCGCACTCACGCACATACACCAACGCCATGTCATCAGGGTGCTCGTCAGACTAAGGCTCCATTATCTGCTTCATCATCCGGTAAAGCCAGGCCTGTGCGAGGCTCCAGTCGCGGTTTACGGTGGCGGTAGAAACCTCGATCGCTGCTGCCGCCTCCTCGATGGTCATTCCACCGAAAAAACGATATTCCACAACCCGACTGGCACGCGGGTACTCCTCTTCGAAGTGCTCCAGCGCCTCGTCCAGAATGAGTAGCATCTCGGCCCGTTTTTCCGTCATCGCCACATCGCGCCCCAGCGATTCGCGCAATTGCTCCAGTGATAGCTTCGGTACGTCTCCGCCTCGCTTTTCTGCACGTTTATCGCGGGCGTAATTTATGAGAATGTGCCGCATAGCCTTGGCCGCCACAGCAAGGAAGTGCGACCGGTTGTTCCAGGTCTGATGCTCACGATCGACAAGTTTCAGGTAGGCCTCGTTCACCAGCGCTGTTGTATTAAGCGTCGCGTCGCCATGCCATCGCCCCCGCTCCCACTGGGCCCGCTGCCGGAGTTCGGTGTAGACCCGTTCGAACAGTGCATCGCGCGCGGCCTCCTTACCTTCACGGGAGGCAGCCAGTAGCTGCGAGACGTCCTGTTCAAAAGAATCGTTCACCATCATGTCACTGAATGCGCCGTGCGTTAGCAAACATCAATGTCAACATTTAATGAAGACACCAGCACGTCGTGTCAGTCCTGATAGAATATGACTGCTTTTCGTGTGGTGATGGGCAGGGATCGAGAACTGCAAGCCGTCTGCGACGCACCGGACTTGACCGGTTTACTTCACCCCAAGCCACGTAAAGATACGATGTAGCTGCAGGAAAGTACAGCCTCCTGGCGCATCTGCGCCGGTATCTTGGGATGAAGCCAACCGCACTTATAGGCTGAGTTAGGCTACCAGGCGGCCCTGTTCGATCCATCAGACTATCCCATAACTTTACCCATCACGTAGCCATGACTCGACTACCAGTAGTACTTGCTTCGTTTCTCGTACTGGCATTACTTCTAATGGCGTGTGAGACCGACGTATTCGGCCCTGACGCGTCCACTGATGAAATGATCACGTCAGCGGACAAGAGAGGACCCACGCTGGACGATTCCTACGTCCTCCCCGGCGCAATGATATTCGACATCGCCGCGACACCGAACGGCAGCATCCTATTGGGTCGTGTCGAGTTCGGAGAGCTGTTTTTCGGCCCGAACACGATCAAGGAGATCGGTCGCCGTGGAATCACCGAGGTGACGAGCATCCCCACGCCTCCGGGGTCCCCCGTTAATGGCCTCGCGCCTATTGGGCAGCGAAACTTCTACGCTGCGTCCGGTGGGGGCGACCGGACCGTGGGAGCAGGCCTCTGGCGCGCCTCCCAGGGCAATGAGCGTCTGCTGGCCGACGTGTCGTCATTCACACTTGGCAGCTTTGACTTCACCACCGGTTCGGGCGAGCCCGGGCCCTATCCAAATGCGTGGAAGAACCAGCGATGTGAGCCATTCGTCGGGCCGTTTTCACCGGGGCCACAGACCAACCCGTACCAAATTGCCGCCAAGAATGGAGGCGAGGTGATTGTAGCTGATGCCGCCAACAACGGCGTGATCCGCGTACGTGCTAACGGTGAGATTGAGGTCGTCGCCTTTATGGATCCTGCAGTACTTCCGGGTGATGATCCCGCAGATCCAGAGGACTGGATGGTGCTCGGCGAGTTCGATTTGGGAGCCTTCGATTGGGACGACCCCGAGACGTTTGAGAACCTGCCCGGAGCGTTCGGGATCGAGTATGACCTCGGCGCTGACGAAATCACCTGCTACGTAGAGCCCGTTCCGAGCGCGGTCGCTATCGGTCCAGATGGCTCCTACTATGTGGGCGATCTTATTGGCAATACGCCGCAGAATTTTGCTGGGGAGCCATCACCTCCGGGATTGGCCAGAATCTGGCGAATAGAGCCCGGCACAACAGACGCTCGCTGCCCCTCGAGCGCGTGCGCCCAGGTCGAGTTTGACGATGATGTCGAGCTCAATTCTGTCATTAGCCTTGCGTTCGGACCTGACGGTAAGCTCTACGTAGTCGACTTTGACCGTAACGGAGCGGCCGCTGGATTCGGAATAATTCCGCCAGGCGGTGGTGCGCTGAAGCAATGCGACCTTGAGAGCGGGATGTGCGATACCATACTGGGAGAGGAAGAGACGTCTTTGATGTTCCCAGGTGCTATCACGTTTGACAAGCAGGATAATCTGTGGCTCCTGGAGAACGTCTTCGAGCCCACCGTGCGCCAGGTTAGCTACTGACGCATCCTGTACAGGGGTTTGAACGCCATAGCGATGGGCGAGCGAGGTTCAGCGATGTACAGCTGAATCTCGCTCGTTGATTTACTCAACACATTTGACAGTGCTCTACTGATGGGGTTACGCCCATATACTTGCACGATATACCACACCTTTTCAACCGGAGGCTCGAAACAATAACGACATGGGGTCCGGGATATTCTGATCAATTATAATCAAAGGAGTTAGCTGCTGGACTGACCGCCCTCGTCTTTCAAAATGTAAGGCCGGATGGATTGTAGAAGCATCCCCGGTCTCTTACTCAACATGCACTTATGAACAGCCTCTCCACCCTGAAAGTCATCTTACCCGTGTTTCTCGCGGCAGCCAGCCTTCTCGTTACGACATCACTGGGTGCTAATCAGGGGGCCGCACACGCGGAGAAGACAGGCGCCAATGGAGCGTCAGCCGATCCGGAGATCATCGAGATCACTGCGCTGCACCACGCCTTTCGTGCTCCGGACGAAATCCCTTCCGGATGGGTTACCTACCGCGTGAACAATGAGCGCGCCGAGGAAATCCACGAGGTGAGCCTGGCGCTACTGCCGGATGGAAAGACGCAAGAAGACTATCTGGAGGAAGTCATCCCCGTCTGGGAGAACGTCTGGGAGCGTATCCATACCGGCGAGATTGACGAGCAGGCTGAGGCTGTGCAACTGGCGAATGAGGTGCTTCCCGAGTGGAATCGCGAGGTACGATATGTCCGCGCCCGCGGCCTGATATCGCCGGCCCGCAGCACTATGAACACGCAATACCTGGAGCCCGGCAACTATGCGCTCTCCTGCTGGCTCAAAAGTGCAGACGGCCAACTTCACATCTCGCATGGTATGAGCCGGCCGTTGACGGTGACCGAGCAAAAATCCGAAGGCACCGCCCCTGTGGCGGATGTGGGGCTTTCGATCTCCGACGGAGAAATCAAAAACGAGGGCACCCTGCAACGAGGCACGCAGACGATCGCGCTTCGCATGTCGGGCGAGAACGCGCATGACAACGTCCACCTCGTGCGGATGGCCGAAGACACCGACCTGGCAGCCGTTTCATCATGGATGAACTGGTACTCCGCCGGCGGTCTGCAGGCGCCGGCCCCGGCCGAGTTTCTCGGCGGCGTACACACCTACGGGCACCGTTCGCCGGACAACAGGGCGTATTTCACTGTGGAGAATGTAGAACCAGGCCGCTACGCGTGGCTCGTACAGGCGCCCGCCGGAGAGAAGTTGTGGGAGATTTTTACGGTAGAATAACGCAATCCGACTGCCCTTGCACGCCTACCCCAGAACTCATAGTCCCGAATCCATGACCTACTCGAGAAACCTATTCCCATCACTCCTCCTGAGCCTGGCTCTCGTATTATTCGCCTGCCAGGAGATTGAGCCTGACACGGATGCCCGCGACAACGCTGCCGCGCAGAACGAGGAGCTGGCCATGCAATACATCGAAGCCTATAACACTCAGGACCTGCAGACCCTAAGCGCGGTACTGGCAGATCCGATGTCTGTAAACGGCGTGGAGGAAGACCGCGATGAGTTTCTGACGCTCGTTGAGGGATACTGGGGATCATTTCCTGACATCACGCTCGATCCCACCCACATCGTCAGTGCGGACGACTATGTGACGATTCGGATAGAATTCAGCGCCACCGGTGAGGGTGAGTTTGCCGGCCACGATATCGACGGCCGAGAGGTCCGTTCCACCGAGATCATTCTGTTTGGCGTCAACGACGGACAGCTGGCCGAGTACTGGTACAACTGGGATGAGCTCGGCTTCTGGGAGCAGCTTGGCGTGTTGGAAAGCCCGTTCCCTGAGCAATAAGCCAGAGCAGCAGGGGGTCGTCTAAAAGAAAAGCGACCGACATTCCGTTTTGGAATCGGTACTGTAGGAAAGTCTCACATAATGTTTCGATTCAAAAACCGCGCGTGGCTAAAACCTGCTAACACCGAAACAGGCTTGCAAATGACGCTCACGTTCGTAGATTAAGAACACGTGAACGACACACACCTTTGCGATCGCGAATTTAACCCCCTATCGACATGGCACAATCTGGTCTCACAAAAAACTACGACATCGCACTGCTACTCATCCGTATCGGCGTCGGTATCATTTTCATCGTCGCCGGCTGGGGTAAACTCACCGGCATCGAAGGCGCACAGGCTTTTTTCGGCGACATTGGAATTCCACTGGCTGGAGTGATGGCATGGGTAGTGGCCATCGTTGAGTTCTTCGGCGGCATCATGGTGCTCGCGGGTATTTACATTCGCGTTCCGGCTGTGCTACTGGCAATCATTATGGTTGTGGCAATATTCACAGTGAAGCTACCGGACGGCTTCCAGGCGCTACGCCTTGACCTGATGTTGATGCTGGCAGCGCTCGCGCTGGCATTAGCTGGTAGCGGCGCCTATTCCGTGAAAGCCATGATGGCGGGCGACAGTGCTGAACCGTCTGAAGGTTAACGCGCTCTCACGTCGTCGCACTCTGGCAGGCCAGCACCTTTGCTGGCCTGCTTTTTTTTAACTATCGATTTCGTGTGCGCGCCGCAAGATATCGCCTGCGCGGTTCACACTCTTCAAGAAGTAGGTCGCCCGCAGCAGCTCCTTCTGTCTCTTGCTAAGATCCCCGTGCTGCCCGAGCGATGCGAGCCTGTGCTGCCGTGCATGATAGAGCCCAACAGCCGCAGCCACAGAGATGTTGAAGCTCTGCGTGAAGCCATCCATCGGCACGATGCACGTGCGATCGGCTTGCGTTAACAGCTCCTCTGTGGCACCGTCGCGCTCGTTTCCGAAAACCAGTGCCGTCTTTTCGGTAAAGTCCACATCACTGATTGGCACCGCACCGTCATCCAGATGCGTCACCACAACCTCATACCCTGCTTTCTTGAGATACCCCGTACACTCCGCGGGCGTATCCCAGAGATGCACATCCAGCCATTTTTCCGCCCCCTGACTCGTTCGTTCCGAGCTCTTAAACCGGGCCTGGCCCTCACGAATATTCTGAATGATATGAAACTGATGGTACCCGAGCGCCTCGGCGGACCGCATAACAGCGCTAACATTCCCTGTATTTATGATCCCCTCCACAACGGGTATCACGGTGTTTGTGCGCTTCTCGATTGCCGCATCGATGCGCTCCTGACGTCTTTCCGTGATGAAAGGGCGCAGCCCATCAATTATCTCAGCGGCCGTTAGATCGGGTACCGGTACGTCCTTGCCGTGTGTGGCACGTTTGAGGAGTGCGCGCATCTCGCGGGCTGCCTGCTCAGACGGTTCTATCATAGTAAGTCGGAAATCCTGAAAAGGTGCGCTTGCGCCTGACGCGGTGGTTTTCACAACAACGTGCGATGCTCAACAGATCTACACCGCATGCATTCCGTTACGATCCCGTCCTTATTAAACTGACACAGAACAGTCGCCACACAAAATGAAGCTAACAAACGCGGTAGCCATCGTCACAGGAGCCAGCCGGGGGCTTGGAGCCCACTTCAGCGAGCAATTAATTGAACGAGGTGCGATGGTGTACGGGCTGGCCCGGAGCACGGATGCACTTGACTCCCTTCGCGAAAAGCTGGGTGAGCAGTTTCATCCCGTCACATGTGACGTCACGAATGAAGCCGACGTGCAGGCAGCCTTTGACAGGGCTGTGGATGAGCAGGGCCGGCTGGATGTGCTCATCAATAATGCGGGCTATGGTCAGTTTGGCAGGGTGGACGAGCTCACTGCTGAAGAGTGGGAGGACCAGCAGTCGACGAATGTGCACGGTGTTTTTCTTTGCACGCGAGCGGCCGTTCCAACCATGAAAGAGCAGAACGCAGAAAACGGCTTTGGCGGGCATATCGTTAACATCGCATCGGTGGCAGGGCTGGTTGGTAACCCCTCTATCAGTGCGTACAACGCAAGCAAGTTCGCAGTGCGCGGCTTCAGCGACGCTACCATGAAGGAGCTCCGTGAGGACGGCATCAAGGTCTCCTGCATCTACCCTGGCTCTACCCAGACGCACTTTTCGGATGTTGCGGGCAGCAATATTGCCCCAAACCCGATGCAGCCAGAAGATGTGGCGGCGACTGTGATGCACGTGCTTGAAGGCCCGGACAATTACCTGATTTCCGAAGTGGTGATGCGTCCGCTCCGTCCCCGCGGTTAACGCGAGGCACTGAACCCGGTATGCCGAGGGTCCGTTCATGCGCTGTCCGTCCCCCGAGAGCCCTGTAGCCGCATGATCAAGAACGTTAGCGTGTACTGCTCTTCGAGCGATTCGGTAGACCCCGCCTACGCGGATGCCGCGCAGCAGCTGGGCAGGTACATTGGAGAAGCCGGGCATACGCTCGTTTACGGCGGCGGCAATGCGGGCTTGATGGGCTCACTCGCGCGAGCAGTCCACACAGCGAACGGTCGCGTGGTGGGGGTGATACCCGATGGATGGCAGGACATAGACGGCGCTGCATACGAGGCCGCCGACCAGCTAATCCCGACGCGGACGCTGCAGAAACGCCGGGCGGTGATGTTCAGCCGCGCCGATGCCTTCGCCGTCCTGCCAGGAGGCTTTGGCACGATGGAGGAGTTTCTGGAAGTGGTTTCGCTAAAGCAACATCAGCGGCACGACAAGCCGATCGTCGTTGTCAACACGTTGCAATTTTTCGATCCACTCCTGGTTTTTTTCGATCACCTATTCGAAAATGGCTTCGCTCACAGCAAGGCCTGTGATCTCTTTCACGTGGCGGCCACACCGGAAGAGGCCTTCCAGCAGCTCAACATGACATCCTCCTCCTGATGTACTTGATTTCAATAGAAAAAGAGTTGAAGCGACTGGAGCGTGCGCAGGACTGGCTGGAGCGCTCGTGGGAACGTGCGGCCAGCGATATGCCCATCACTGCTCCACGGGTATCGCGGTGGACGCTGGCGCAGCATCTGCATCACACCGCACACGCCAATGCAGCGCTACTGAAGGCGCTCGCCGATCACAACCCCGCCAAAGATGCACCTACCACCGGCCGCCCAAATCTTGGAGGGATCCTTGTTCTATTGTTGCGACGGATGCCTCGAGGGCGGGCGCGCTCGCCCAAGCGATACCACCCTCCAGAGAAACCGGAACCGGACGAGGTTAGCCAGCAGATACGTGCGAGCAGAACACAGCTTACTGCCGTCGCGAAAGATCCTCAACGACTGAAGAATCTGGCTGGTGTGCTCAAGCATCCGGTCCTTGGCTTTCTTACCCCGCCCCGCTGGCTATGCGTTGCACGGATCCACGCCGAGCATCATATCCGTATCATGCGAGATATTGAAACCGAGGGATTGCCCACCTCCACCAGCAAGACGGCGAACCCGTGAAAGCACACAACCTGAAGGTTGAGCGAACGGCACGCTACCTCACGCACGGGCCTCTTGACGAGCGAGCCCGTACGGTTTGGTTCGTCTTCCACGGTTACGGCCAGCTGGCACACGATTTCCTCGACGAGCTTCGACCTGCGTTTACTCAGGACGATGTGTTGATCGTTGCTCCGGAAGCACTCTCTCGATTTTATCTGCGCGGAACCCAGGGTAATGTGGGCAGCTCGTGGATGACGAAGCATGAGCGCGAGCACGAAATCGCGGACTATCTTGCGTATCTCAATACGCTCGCTTCCGTCGTTGCAAACGCAACGGCCGATGGTTGCCGCTGGAACGTACTCGGGTTCTCACAGGGCACGGCAACCGCATCGCGATGGGCGGTGCAGGCTTCTCCTCAACCGGCGCAGATCGTGCTGTGGGGCGGCGGCTTCCCCCCGGAACTGCAGCTCGGGCAAATCTGGGCCTCCTCTGACCAGCCCAGAATCGATCTGGTAGTCGGCTCGAAGGATCCATACATCACAAAAGAGCACGTAACCACTGAAGTGAAACGACTTCAAAATAGCGGTCTTTCGTGCACTGTGAAAACGTACGATGGGGGACATCACATTGATAGTGACCTCCTCACCACCCTGCTTTGAGCATCCCGCGAACACCACTCATCGGCCGCAGGCGTGCCGGTCGCTAACGGCCTGACTGCGAGATTTCAACGGACAAAATGGAACGGTAGCGCCCGATCTGCGTGCATCAAAAACCTGTGCAGGTATAATATCGGTACCCGCGGGTCGCTCGTATTACTCCGCGCCAGTCACCTGACCCTATGTTGCGTCTCTTCGTTGCTTCGGTAGCTCTTGTCGGATTGCTGTTCCTGCCTCTGGACCAGGTTCACGCGCAGGTGCTCCCGGTGGAGCTGGGCCTGAAAGGTGGTTTCAACATGACTACCGCGGCAAACAACGGTGATTTTGAATCGCGTGCTTTAAGTGGTGCTGCCGGTGGCCTTTCAATCGGCGTACCGGTGGCGCAAAGCTGGGTCTTGCAAACGGAAGTTACGTTTAATCGCCGCGGCGTTCGTAATGAAGCCGATGACATTGACTTTAAGGTGGGCTACATCGACGTACCACTTTTCCTGCGCCGTGACATTGGTGGAGCAGAGCTTCTTACGTTCTACGTTTTCGGCGGTCCGTCCATCGCTTTTCGGGTGAGCGAGAGCTTCGAAACCGTGCAGGACCTAACACAGCCAAACCAACAAGCGCCCGAACCCACTCCCGGGACTCCCCCTGACGCACCCGAGTCAGCATTTGCTGCGCAAGATATCGGACTCAATCTTGGGTTCGGGGGGATGCTTGATGTCCTCTTCTCAGATCTTCTGATGGAGGTACGCTTCTACGCCGGGCTGGCAGATAACGACCGATCCGGTACGCCATTACGCAACCGTGGGGTTACTGTAATGGCTGGCTTCCGCTTCTAATAGGTGCACCTGACAGAAACGGTATGCACCTTTTATTTCATACATGTTTTTCCGCATCCGACACCTGTTCCCATGTATCGTATTTTAGCTACCGCGCTCATTGCGAGTCTGCTCTTTTTTCTACCACAGGAGGCCACCGCACAAACATCGTTTGATTACGGGGTGCGCGCTGGCATCAACTCCACAAACCTGGACAGTGAAACCAGCACGTCCGCACGCCAGGGCTTCAACGCCGGGGTATTTGGCACTCTGAAGCTCGCACGTTTTCCGTTCGACCTGCAACTGGAAGCGTTCTACACGGAGAAAGGTGGCAACCAGGACATCTTCCTTGAGGCTGGCTCACTCATCGGGCAAACTGCCACCGAAGAGGAAGTACGTCTCGTAAATGATGAAACAATCGAGGACCAGTTTTCCGCGAGCTACATCGAAATTCCGTTGCTCGTCAAAATACCATTTGATATTGGCCAACAGGTCCAGCTGAATATTCTCGGTGGTCCCGCTGCCGGCCTGCGACTGAATGAATCTGTGACTAACTCACCCGCTTCCTGGATGCTCGATATAGGAGGCCAGGAGGAGACGCGCAGCCGGACCGTTGAAGGGCAGTTCTTTAATGATTTTGATTTTGGAGCTGTGGTAGGCGGCGACATTCAGTTTAATCTCGGGCTTGTACGCCCACTTGTAGATGTCCGCTACGTCATTGGGCTTACCAGCAATCTATCGGAAGACTTCGCCCGCCCTGCAGGCATCAGTAATCGGGCGCTCTCGGTTTCCGTAGGATTTGCCCTGTAACGCTGACCGGTTTCGTTTCCGGGCTACGCTTTTTGATGTGCGGGGGTGTACGAAAGTCATCTCTGCAAAACATCATCGTTCCGTCCCTTTCGTAGCCGGGCATCTGCTATGCCAGCAAAGCTGTATATCGGAAAAGCGTTCAAGCTTGTCTTCCAGACGATGCCGGTCCTCTGGGCTCGCATGATTACCGGAGGGCTGGTAGCCCTGGCGCTCATCGCCTATGCCGTCGTTGGAATCGGTCTGATGGTAGGAAGTGCGGCTCTCTGGGAGCCTTTGTTGATTTTCGTCGGGATTGCCGTGGCGATTGGATTCGGTCTACTGGTCCGTTACCTGTCTATCAATCACCTCTATATGATGAAGGCGGCCCACGCGGCCGTACTTACCCATCGGATTCTCAACGACGAGAAGCCGGATGGCCTGCAGGTCTCGTTTGGAAAACAGCAGGTGAACGACCGCTTTGGAAGCGCACAGAAGATGTACCGGGTCGACAGGCGGCTTTCGCGCACGGTTGGCCGGTTCAATAGCCGATTTATCCGCGGGCTTAACCGCCTGCCCGTTCCCGGCGGACAGTTCCTGACACGCATGGCGCGCCGTCTCACGCGCATGATGACCCAGCACATCGATCAGGCCATTCTCTCAAGAGCCTACATCCAGACGGAAGATGATCCGTGGACCGTGGCGCGCGACGGTATGGTACTGTACGCGCAAGCGTGGAAGCCGGTGCTGGCCAATGCGGTGACGCTGAGCCTGTTGAGCGCTGTAGAGTTTATCGTTCTGCTTGTAATCCTGGCGATTCCCGTTCTGGCAGTGGCGGCGGTGGCTTCGCTGACGGTAACCATCATCTTTGCGATTGCAGCCTTCATCATCGCATACATGATAAAGGTCAGCGTCTCGGATGCATTTTCGCTGGCCGCCACCTTGCTGGCGTATCATCGATCCACTGCCGATCTCGAACCGGATCCTGAGTGGAGTCAGCGCCTGAGCCAGGCCATTGATCCTTTCGGCGAACTGGCACGAAAGGCCTCTACCAGCCTGCAAACCACCCTGGGAGAGGAGGACACGTCCGAGGTTCAGACGTCCGGTGATTTCAACGTTCGTGGCCCGAAGTAAACCCGTGCCCCTCTGTAAGGAACGCCCATCCCCTGGCCCATCGCGTAAGTGGAGCGTCTTTCGCAGCCTCCACGTGGCTCATGGCGGATGATGAGGAGCAGAGCCTATCCGGCATAAATAATGGGTGTCTTCGGGCACAGCGCCGTGTCGAAATCCGATCCGCAACGTCATGCTCTGATGCGTGGATGGCCGATCGATCCCTCCGGGCTATCGATTGGCGCTACATGTCGATAGATCGGCGGAGCACTTTGCCCGGACGGGCCCCGGTCCCTGTGTTGTCCTCCTGCACCCGCGTTCCGTTCACCCAGACACCGATAATGCCCTCCGACGGTCTATCCGGCGCCTCGATCGTGGCTCGGTCGGTGATTGTGTCGGGATCAAACAGCACCAGATCGGCAGGTGCTCCCTCGCGGATTAAACCGCGATTCGGCAATCCGACGTGTTGTGCTGACAGGCCCGTCATCTTGTGGATGGCTTCTTCGAGCGACAGCACGTCACCTTCGCGCATGTACGCTCTCAAGACGCGCGGGAAGGCGCCCCAGCCTCTCGGATGCCCCGATCGGGCGGATCCATCCGAGGAGACATTCGAGTGTGGCCAGCGCAGGATGGTCTTGATGTCCTGCTCATCCATCGATCGGGCGATAACCGACTCGCTCCCCTGCTCGTCGGCCTGCGATTCCTGGATCAGCTCCATGTACGTGGTGACGGGATCAGTATCACGCAACTCCGCGATCTCCGCAATGGTCTTGCCCACGTACGTCGTGTCGGGTGAGAAGTCGGCAACAATCATGTCGTCCGAGCTGGTAAGCTCGGTCAACGCATACCCGGCGGCTTCGCGGTCGTCGAAATTGCGCTCGGGAAAAAGCACGGTCATCGACGACTGCCAGTAGGTGTATGGATAGACATCTGCTGATATCACCACTCCTTCGTCCCGCGCCTCATCCAGTCGCTCAAGGATGCGATCGGCCTCTCCCCAGAGGCTCCGACGCGCAAGCTTCATGTGGGAGATTTGCACAGGTATTTCCGCTTCCTGACCGATCTCGATGATTTCTTCGATGGCTTCCTCGAGGTAGCGATCTTCACTACGGATATGGCTGATGTACCGGCCGTCGGCCTGTTGTGCTTCTTTGGCCAGCCCGATTACCTCGTCGGTTGAAGCATAGATGCCGGGATCGTACTCAAGGCCCGTAGAGAGACCCAGCGCGCCGGCCTCAAGCCCCTGACGAAGCAACTCTCCCATCTGCGACACCTCTTCCTCGGTAGCCTCGCGACGGAAGTCGTCGCCCATCACTTCCGAACGTAGCGTGTTGTGTCCCACGTAGGAGGCCACGTTTACCGCAAAAGGCTCCTCGTCCAGCGACTCGAAGAAATCGGCCAGAGGGAATTGTGACCGACCGTCCTGCCCGACGATGATGGTGGTAATGCCCTGCGTGACAGCCGCCGGCACGTCCGGGTCGCCGTCAGCGTCATGGTGGCTGTGGGTGTCGATAAACCCAGGGGCGAGCACAAGCCCCTCACCACCCACTACCGCCTCCTCGGCTTGTGGATGAAGGTCGCCAACCTCATCGATGGCTTCTCCACGCAGGCGCACCGACGCCTCGAAGGCCGGCGCTCCGGTACCATCGACTACCGTGACATCCTGGATGAGCGTGGTGGCTGGCGCCTCCTGGGCAGCTGCCGGCAAAAGGGCCCCGAAGCAGGATGCAAGAAAAAGGCAACAGAGTGAAAGCCAGGGTTTAATCGTCATAAATATGGGGCTACATGCGTTCCGAGCCAACAATGCGGGTGGTGAGGCAGCTGATCACTCAACTTTTTCAAAGAGCAGATTTCTCGTTCTACCGATCGACACGAGGAATCCTTCAACTTGCCCGGCCTCGTCCCGATCGAACGCTACGTGGGCCAGCACCCACTTCTCTCCGGTGAAAACGTCCGTCTCTCGCGGTTTCAGAGCTATTTGCCCGTGGGACGCGTGATGGGCGATCAGCGTATCATTTTCCACGGTGAGCGTGTAGGCAGTCTCCAGCTCGTCGCTGTGATACCGCCCGACAAAGGCTTCCAGCTCGTCTGCCGCGGGAGTCCACGGCTCATAGGCGGTGAGCGTGTAAAGCTCATCGTCTCCCTCGCGCCACTCCAGCGTAAGGGACTCTCCCTCCTCAGCCCTGCGCTCTACAAGCACGCGCGCCGTAGGGGTTTCCTCTCGCCAGAAGCGTCCTTCGCCCACCGGAATCAGCTTCCAGCGGTCATCGCGCTGCTCATAGTAAAGCTGTTCATCTTCGAGCACGATGCTCCGGTACTCCCCGTGCTCGGAGGAGCGATACCTGCCGGCAATCCGCTCCATTTCCTCCTGTGAAATTGCTACCGGCTCTGGCGACTCTTCCTCACGGTCAGCTTCGTCAACATCGGGGGCGAGCACTACGTCCACAACCTCCCGGGCCAGCGCGCCGGGATTGGCACTGGCCACATTGCAGAGAATAGCGACGGAGAGCCCTTCCGAGGGCACCCGCAGGAAATGAGCACGGTAACCTCCCCATGACCCTCCATGGCCGATGGTTTCAAACCCGCGGTGTTGTCCGTGCGAAAGTCCATGAGCGTACGAGAGCGTATCGCCGTTGGCAAGGACGCCGGGGCGCATTAGTTCACTACTGAATCCCTCACCTCCAACCGAAGGCTCGACGAAGTTTCGATCCCAGCGGGCCAGATCTTCCACCGTGGTAAACACAGCGCCATCACCGTTCTGCTCCCAGTTTGATACGGCGCGACGGAAGGCCCCGCTTTCCGTTAATCCGTAGCCGGTGGCCCGGAAGGGCTTGATCTCGGTATGATCATCGATGTACGTGGTGTGACGCATTCCAAGGGGCTCGAAAATGTGTTTGCGAGCAAACTCGCGGAGCGTCAATCCGGAAACCCGCTCGACAATAAATGCCGCAAGTAGATAGCCGGAGTTACTGTACAGGTGTTCGTCACCGGGCTCAAAATTAAGTGCCTTCTGGCGGACGATATAATCGAACGCATCCTCGCCGGTGGTGACATCATTGATGTGGACGCCGACCATCTGCATGAGCCCGATATAATCACGCAACCCACTCGTGTGGACGACAAGCTGGCGCAGCGTTATGGTCTCTCCGTAGTCAGGCAGCTCGGGGATATAGTCGCGGACGTCATCCTCAAGGCTGAGTTTACCCTTGTGCTCCAGAAGAATCAGGCTGGCCGCCGTAAACTGCTTGGAGACCGACGCAATGTCGAATACCGTGCGCGATGTGATGGGCACATTTCCTTCGAGATCAGCCATCCCATAGCCCTTGGCGTACAGAATATCGCCTTCATCGTAGATGCCGAGGGCACAGCCGGGAGCATCGGTCCGGTTGTAGTCGATGAAAACGGAGTCTACCGCCGCCTTGAGCGAATCATCGAGCGCCTGCGCGGTGGCGGTGGTGTAGGCCAGTGCCAGGGCAAGAGCGCTACAGAGAAGTAGCGTGCGTAAGGGGTTCATCCTACAATACTTAAGACTGTACGAGAAGGAAGTGGTTTAACCATACGCATTTATCATGACCGTCGCAAAGGATGGTCTCCGATCAAGTCTCCCCCAGAAGAACGGGGGCACGACGAGTCAACCGTTCTGGCCATCCTCCTTTGCCTCCTCTGCGTAGCGCATCGCACGCTTCTCCACCGACTCTTCCACGTCGCGCGTTCGCAGTTCGGCGAGCCGTTCCGCAATCTCCTGCTCGTACCCCTGAGAGCGGGGCTCATAAAAGTAGAGCCCCTGCATCTCCTCCGGCAGGAGCGCCGCGATGCGACGCATCATCCGGTCGGTCGCCGTCTCCGCCGAGTCGGTGCCCAGGTCCTCCAGGTCGAACGGCTCGCCGAATACCACGCGAATGTGCGGGCGGCGGCCGATGATCCACTGGAAGAAGACGGAGCGCAGGCGGACTTGGCTGCCGGTGATGGCGACCGGGATGATCGGCACTCGCGAGGCGAGCGCCACCATGGCGGCACCGGGCAGCGCGGGCTGGAGTTTCCCTGCCTTCGATCGCGTTCCCTCCGGGAACATCAGTACCAGGTCGCCGTGGCGCAATCGCGTCTGCGCGACGCGGAGCGCCCCCAGGTCCGCGGAAAAGCGGCGGACCGGAAAA
>SLED01000331.1 GCA_007124945.1 Salinibacteraceae bacterium
ATTTCCTGACAAAACGATTGCACTACACTGCTTATATCTCCAGGTAGAACACCCTGAAGAGCAGAAACCCTTGCGGCTCGTCGCGCCGCTTCTAGATTCGTGGCCTGATCACTGCCGGGAAAAGATTTCAACGCGCATCGCGATGCTCTCCGGCCTTACTCGCTAATCCGATACGTCCGCACACCATCGGCACACGTAGGCGCGTCGGGCAGGATACACACGGTATCTTCCCGAAAAGGATCGAGAACGATGGGGATATTTTGGTACGTTGTGAACCGCCCGGCCCCTCGTTGAAACTGCTCCCCGATCGCTTTCCGTAGATGACGGTAGGTGTTCGTGCCAACGAGAATGAAACTCGGCTCAGAGCCGCCCTCCCGGAGTTGCTGCACGCTGTTATTTACAAGCTGCAGAATATCCTCGCGGCCGGCTTCATATTCAAAAATCGTCATGAATGGTAACGTAAAGCAAGTGTCTGACAAGAACGACGCGGCACCTAACGAAGCAAGCGATCAAACAGATTCTGCGAAGGAGCTTCCGGGCTACGAAGGGTCGATGGCCCAGCAGATGCAGCAACTGGTGGAGCGCGGCCAGGAACTTATCTGCACGAAGCTGGAAAGCTACGAACATGAGGCGTCTTTCCGGCGCGATCGCTGGAATCGTGAGGAGGGAGGGGGTGGCCTCACACGGGTCATTGAGAACGGCGACGTGATTGAAAAGGGGGGCGTAAATACCTCGGCCGTTCACGGGCAGTTGCCTGAGCGCATGGCCACCGTGCTTGGAGTAGAGCCGCTCCCATTTTTCGCGACGGGTCTGTCGCTGGTGCTCCATCCCGTTTCACCATTCGTGCCGACCGTGCACGCGAATTTCCGGTATTTTGCTCTCGGAGAGAACCTCAGCGATCCGGCAGACCAGTGGTTTGGCGGAGGCGCCGACCTGACGCCCGTCTATCCGTTCTTCGAGGACGCCGTACATTTCCACGAGACCTGGAGGAACGTCTGCAGCCGCCATCCGGACGTGGCTTCGTATGATAGCTTCAAAAAGGCCTGTGACGATTATTTCTACCTCCCGCATCGAAACGAGGCTCGTGGAGTGGGCGGGATCTTCTATGACTATCTGCGTTCGGATGTGGATGAACTCCGGGCATTTTCCGCCGATGCGACCGATTCGTTTCTTCCCAGCTACATCCCGATTCTGGAGCGCAGAATGGACCTTCCGTTTCACGAGCGAGAACGCCGCTTTCAGCGGATTCGCAGGGGTCGTTACGTCGAGTTTAACCTCGTCTATGATCGTGGCACCAAGTTCGGGCTGGAGACGGATGGGCGCACGGAAAGCATTCTGATGAGCCTGCCCCTGCACGTACAGTGGCCGTACAACTGGAAGCCCGAGCCGGCGTCGAAGGAGGAACAGGCGATGTGGTATTTTACCCCTCGCGACTGGCTGAATATCGACCGTGCTAAGGCGCCAGAGGACCCGCTTTAGGTTCGTCCGATCCTCACGAAAAAGCGCATGTTACTTAGGGAAAAGTTCAACGCGAGCCTGGAACTGCCAATCCTCCAGAAATCTCTAACTGGTAGTGATTTAGTTTCTTTTAATCCTCGGCCAGTTCTCCACTATGACGCCTCTTGAGTTTCTGCGGGATTATGAATTTGATAGTCGCCTCGTTACGGGAGAGTATTTTCCGACAGATCCCGTTTCTGTCGAGTCAGGAGACAAGGTCGGCGTCGTTTTACTAAACCTGGGTGGACCGGACACGACCGATGATGTAGAGCCGTTTCTCTACAACCTGTTCATGGATCCGGCAATCATCGATATCCCCGTTGGAGGAAGGGCGCGGCACTGGCTGTGCAAAGCTATCTCCAAGCTCCGCGCGAAATCTGTATCTGAAGATTACGAGCTGATCGGAGGCGGGTCGCCGATCAATCGCCTCACCCGCGAGCAGTCGGACAGCCTGGAGCGGCTTCTGAACGAGCGATTTGGTGATGCCGCCGGCGTTGATTTCAAAACGTACATCGCCATGCGGTACTGGCATCCCTTTAGCGAGGAGGCGGCCGCGCAGATGCAGCGCGACGGGATCGATAAAGTGTTGCTGCTACCGCTTTATCCGCAGTATTCCAAAACCACGACGGGCTCATCGCTGATGTACTGGTGGATGCTGGAGCAGCGCGGGGAAATTCCGTCCTGGCCCACGTCGTACGTCTTCGAGTACGCGGCCAATCCGAAATATATCAAAGCCCTCAGCGAGCGTATCGATGAAGCGCTGCAGCGCTTCCCGAAGCACGAGCGGGATAACGTTCATTTCCTGTTTAGCGCGCACGGTACGCCGCTCAACGAAATGGTGGACCGTCGCGACCCGTACTGCTGTCTCATTCACTCCACCGTGGAGCGGGTGATGGCTCATCGCGGCTACGATCATGTTCACCATGTTGCGTTCCAGAGCAAGGTTGGGCCGGCAGAATGGCTGACGCCCAGCACACCAGATAAGCTGGAAGAGCTCGCGCACCAGGGGCACACCTCAACACTCGTCGTTCCCGTAGCCTTCGTTACCGAACACGTGGAGACGTCGTTTGAGCTGGATATCGAAGTGCGGGAGGAGGCCGAAGAGGCGGGCATCGAGCATTTTGAAGTAATGCCCGCGCTGAACTGCCATCCGCTCTTCATCGAGTCTCTCGCAGAAGCGACCATCTCGCAGATCAAATTTACCGATACGCCGGGGCTGTCCGTGGTTGGCGGCGATGGAGAGGCCGGCGATTATCCTCTGAGACCACTCAAGGAGATGCCGCGCTTCTCGGCAAAGCAACGCTGTACGCGGTGCCATCAATGTGAGTTGATTACAGAGGCACGGCGCTGGACTGTCAACGACGAGGAGATGTCGCAAGTAGGTGCTGCCGCATCTCGGTAATCCGTTGCATTCGCGACCTTACCTTCCATCAGCGCTCCCTGGTAGTTTGGCTTTCTCACGCGAGTTGCTCAAGACGTTTGCCGCCGTGCCTGTCGGGCAGCGCGTTCTTGTTGTGAACGACTCCCCAAACGGTGATGCAGAGGCGTTGCTACAACTCGGCTTTAATGTGGAGGTACTTCCAACTGAAGGGGCGCAGGACAATATTCAGAATCGGCTGATAGCGCTGTCGCCTGACGATAGTAGGTGGAGAGTACTTAACAGCAACCATGAGCTAACAAGCGAGCGGTACCACTGGGTGATTTACCAGATGCCAGACGCGGGTGATGTGAAGCCGGTGGATGATCTGAGTTTGTATCGCGAGAGCCTTCGATCAGGGGGATGGATCTACCTCCGATGCCCGCTCAGTGAGGCCAACGCCAAGGCGACGTACAGTCCCCGCCTGCTACAGCACTGGGTGCAGGACGCTAATCTGGCTGAAGCATCGGCTCCCTGGCATGTCTCCGATGAGAATGAACTTCACGCGATCTACCGGCGGGTTGACGAGGACACACCTGCGTGATTGTTGTATCACGTTTACTTACGGGCTCCGCCAAACAACCCGACTGAACGCTTTGAACTCGACCACACGTCACCATGCAAGCAGGTTCCAACCTACAGCGAACCATTTCCACGAGTAAGCAGCTCTTCGATGCCGCTCAGCAAGTAATACCGGGTGGAGTAAATTCGCCCGTGCGGGCCTTCAAAAGCGTGGGAGGGACGCCGCTTTTCATTGAGCGCGCAGAGGGAGCCTACATGGAAGATGCGGACGGTAATCGGTACATCGATTACATTGGCTCCTGGGGCCCGATGATCTTCGGTCACACCCACCCAGATGTTGTGGAGGCGGTAAAATCAGCCGTCGATAACTCGACCTCGTTTGGTGCACCGACGAAGGTGGAGATTGATGTGGCGCAGCTCATCGTTGATATGGTGCCGTCCATCGAGAAAGTGCGCATGGTGAACTCGGGCACCGAGGCCACGATGAGTGCAGCTCGGCTGGCGCGCGGCTATACCGGGCGCGACAAAATTATCAAGTTTGAGGGTAACTACCACGGTCACGGTGATTTCTTTTTGATTGAGGCGGGTAGTGGAGCAGCTACATTTGGAGAACCCAATTCGCCCGGCGTAACCGAGGGTAATGCAAAGGACACCCTCGTGGCACGCTACAATGATGTGGAGCATGTCGAGACACTGGTGGATTCAAATCCAGGTGAGATTGCCTGCATCATCCTGGAGCCTCTCGCCGGCAATATGGGGTGCGTTCCTCCTGAGCCAGGATTTCTGGAAGGCCTGCGCGCGCTGTGTGACGAGCATGGTATCGTCCTCATTTTTGATGAGGTGATGACGGGCTTCCGCGTAGCCCGCGGTGGCGTGCAGGAGCGCTTCGGGGTCGTACCAGATATGACCACCCTGGGCAAAATCATCGGAGGAGGGCTTCCCGTAGGGGCTTACGGAGGCCGGAAGGACATTATGGACTTCGTTTCGCCTTCCGGGCCGGTGTATCAGGCCGGCACCCTTTCGGGTAACCCGCTTGCCATGCGCGCCGGATATGCTGTGCTAAAGAAGATTGCCGATACCACTGATCTTTATGATACGCTGGAAGCGTACGGCCAGGCACTTGAGGAGGGCATCAAGGGCAACCTTAACGATCTCGGCCTAAACTACTACACAACCCGTGTTGGGTCGATGGGGAGCCTGTTCTTCAATGAGGATCGGGTAGTGGATTTCGCATCGGCGCAGGCATGTGACCTCGAACGCTATGGGAAGTACTTCCACGCGATGCTTGATGAGGGAGTGTACCTTGCCCCCTCACAGTTTGAAGCCTATTTTTTCTCCACCATGCACGGAGCGGAGGAGCTGGAGCAGACCATCAAGGCCAACCGCCGCGCACTCGAACGCGTCCACGCGTAGAAGAAGTGGACAAGCCGGGTACCCGGTCGCCAGGGAGGCCGACGGCGCAGTGATTCCAGGTGAGTGGTAGAAGGCCGTTTGAAGCGGTGTCAGTCCGTTGCCTGGCGAAATCCGGCGGCCATTGTATACCGGTTTTCGTGAAGGCGCCGAGCGAACCACTGCACCCATGGCCAGACCAGGAGCATGCTGAGCAGTCCGAGCGCGGCTATCAGGGCTACTGCTATTCCCATCCTGTTGCTCAGCAGCGTTAGAATAAGAGCCGGTGGAGCTACCGTGGGAATCAACCATAGCCAGTGCCAGAACGAAAATCCCTGGTAGTTAAAAAAGTGGCCTTTGCTCGTGGTTACGCGTTTCCGATTGCGTACTGCAAGGGTGAGCATCAAAATACAGGTGATGCCCGCGTTGTAAAATAGAAAGGCAACGTGCACGGTCAGTAGCCGGGGCGAGAGCCACATAAAGAGTGGAAGGCAGAGGAAAAACATGAACAGGCAGGAGAGTTGAAGCACGATCATCTTCGCCATCACGAGTTGCCGCGGACTCAGGTCACGGCTCAGCAGGCCATCGAAATGGCGGCTCTCCCAGGCAAACATGAGCTGCCCGTAATTAAGTGCGAACGCTCCAGAGGCAAAGAGCCCCAGGAAAGCATCCATCACCGGGCCACGGACCACGTTGTAATCTGATAGCAGAATTCCGGTGTATAGGACCGCGAGGACAATCGAAACGAATGCATATTGCTTCGGTCTCTTTGTCCGGAGCATCATCAGGAGCTCAAAGATGATGAGACTTCGCACGCGTCCGCGACCAAATCGAAGAAGCCTCCTACGGCCTGATGCCATGCCCTCCCGAATGCCGGCGGACTCTTTTAGCGCCTCATGGAGTGCCCGTGTGGTAGCGATCAAAAGGCCTGCGCAGCCCAACAGGAGAACACCAAGAAGAACGACGCTTCCCTCAGCGAGTGTGCCGAACATGGATTCTGAAGCCATCGCCGTCCAGCCTGCCCCCAGCCAGTGATCGATGATTTGGGTTGCTGCCAGAAGAAGCAGCAACAACCCTGCGGTAGCAAGGTGACGATCCAGGAGGAGCCGGAAGGCAATATTGCCCAGGTGACTGAGCAAGAGTACGGCACCCACGCCCGCCAGCCACACAGCAGCTTTTCCAGGTGATAGGACGGGAGCCACATTGGTGAACCAGAACGGAAGGAGAAAGCACAGTGGCAACACATTGTGTAGACTGAGGAGGGAGCCACACTGAAAATAGGTGACGAGCGTCCATCTGGACATAGGCAGATGCAGATACGGCTGCATCCGGAGCCGGGGAGGGCGCTGAAAGAAAAACCGGAGCGCAAGGAGGCCAATCACCGCGGTAAGCAGGTACTGATGAACGAGCCAGAGCGGCGATTCAATAGAAAGAAAGTCCGTTATGGTGGTGAAGTAGATTCCCAGCCCTGCCAGTGAAATAGCGGCATAGAGAATTGCTGGGACGAGAGCAAGGAGTAGGAGCCAACGCCGCTGAAGCACATGCCGGGAAAAGCTCAACCAGTGGTGCCGGGCAAGAATGGCGAAGGTGTGCACAGCGATGCAATCTGAAGTCCATGGACGAAGCAGGGCGCACCTACGTGGCAAAGGTGCTGTACGTAGTTTCGGCTGAAGCCCGAAAGATTTTACCTGCCAACCCAGGCCTTACCCTTGCTGCTGCCAGGAGTGCTCAAGATAGTCTGCAACAGCATTAGCGGTATCCAGATCAAGCAGTCGGGCAACCAGGTGCAGGCTGAGATCGATTCCGGCCGTGACGCCAGCTGCAGTCAGGATCCTTCCGTTGTCTGTGTATCGAGCATCGGATTCGACAACAGCGTCCGGTGCGAGAGCGGCAATTTCGTCAAGAGCTGAATGATGCGTGGTTACGTGCATTCCGGAAAGCAGGCCGGCTGCCGCGAGAATCCTCGCTCCGGTACAGACCGAAAGCGTTACCCCGGAGCGTTTCGAAAGCCAAACGAGCATCTCCTGGGCCACTCCCGAGGCCGCAACTGCGCGCGAGCCCTCACCTCCGGGTAGAATCAGGACGTCCGGGAAGTGATCATCAGCTATCACGAGATCGGGCATGAGCTGTACGCCGCAGGTGGTTCGGACCGGTGCCTCATGCTGGGCGACGAGTTGCACGGAAAAAAGCGCCTCACCGGTAACATCGTTTGTAGCTCCGAACACCTCTGCAGGACCCGCTACATCCAGCAGGTCCACATCCTCGAAAACAAAAATCGAGACTATGCGACACTCAGTCTTTGGCTTCTGGACCATTTTCTGGGCGATCTATGCGAGCATCAGATCAACCTGGCGTTTCTCCACATTCGCACCTGCAACCATCACGCGGACCGACGTTCCGGGCTTGTAGGTTTTGCCGGTATTCGATCCGATCAGTGAATAGTTGTCCTCGTCATACTCGTAATAATCGTCGTCGAGGTCGCTAATATGGACGAGCCCCTCTACCAGTAAGTCGGTTATTTCGACGAAGATGCCAAAGTTGGTTACGCCGGTCACTACACCGTCAAACGATTCTCCGAGGTGTTGCCGCACGTATTCAACCTGCTTGAGTTTTACCGACTCCCGCTCGGCCTCCACGGCCACGCGCTCGCGCTTGGAGCAATGCTCACACTTTGACTCAAGCGCATCTATGTTCGATTTCTTCGCTCCCTCACCGTACTTCTTCAGCAACCTATGAACCATGAGGTCGGGGTAGCGCCGGATGGGGCTGGTGAAGTGGCTGTAGAACGAAAAGCCAAGCCCGTAATGCCCAACGTTCTGTGTGGCGTAGCGCGCTTTCGCCATGGACCGCAGTGCAGCCGATTCAATCACTGTGGATTCCGGGCTCCCTTTCACTTTACTTAGGAGGCGATTCAGCACCGAGGATTCAATGTTGCCGTTCTGAAGATCCACATCATATCCGAATGCGCGTACGTATTCAACCAGTTGCTGAATGCGCTCGCTATCAGGCTTTTCGTGGATCCGATACACGAACGGCTTGGCGTTCTTGTGGTCGCCGATATGCCGCGCTACCGTCTTATTCGCGAGCAACATGAACTCCTCAATCAGACGATTCGCCGGTTTGCGCTCTTTCTTTACGATGTCGACTGGATGCCCTTGATCGTCCAGTACAACACGTACTTCGGGAAGGTCAAAATCGACTGAGCCGGTGCGCATGCGCTTCTTGGTAAGGGTTTTGGCCAGGCGGTTGGCCTTTACGACGCGGCTGGCGGCCGGATGACTCGGATAGCCACCATCGATGAATTGCTGCGCTTCCTCGTATGTAAAGCGGTGGTCCGAGTGGATAACGGTCTCGGCAATCTCATAGTCCACCACCTCACCATGAGAGTTTATCTCCATGATGCAGGAGTAGGCGAGCTTGTCTTCGCGCGGGCGAAGTGAGCATACCACATTGGAGAGCTTTTCTGGCAGCATTGGGATGGTTCGATCTACCAGATAAACACTTGTACCACGCTGATAGCCCTCTTTGTCGAGGGTCGTGCCGGGGCGTACATAATGGCTCACGTCAGCGATATGAACGCCTACCTCGTAATGGCCATTGTCTTTCTCCTCAAAGTGTAGCGCGTCGTCAAAATCTTTCGCATCCTCCGGGTCGATGGTAAAGACAAACTTGTCGCGCAGGTCGAGTCGCTCAGAGATTACGCGCTCGGGAATCTCGTCCGGGATCTTGCTCGCCTCGGCCTCCACCTCGTCGGGGAAGTCCGCCCGCACATCCAGGCTCAGCGCAACGGAGAGTACACGGACCTCCGGATCCTCACTGTCGCCAATTATCTGCAGGATGCGCCCTTCAGGAGATGCCTGCCGGCTTTCAAACTTGTCGATGGAAGCGACCACCTTTTGGCCATCGCGCGCGCCATTGAAGCCGCTACTTGGAACATAAATATCCTGCGTTACACGCTGGTCGTCGGGCACTACAAATGCGTAGTCTCCCTTGTGTGTGAAGGTGCCCACTACCTTCGACCGGTTTCGCTGTATGACCTCTTCTACTTTCGCTTCGCGGCGCCGGTCACCCCGAGCCGGTGCGCCGAGCACCACCCGCACGATGTCGCCGTCAAGGGCTGTGCCCATATGCACCTCTCGAACGAACAGGTCGTCGTCCATGCCCTCAACGTCTACAAAGCCAAAGCCTTTGGCATTTACATGGAGGGTACCTTCGGTGATGGATTTCGTGGAGCGAAGTGTGTACTTGCCTCCAGATGCCTTGCCGACAACGTTCTTGGATTCCATTTCGGCCAGGACAGACTGAAACTGTTGATAGGCCTTGCGATCCTCGATACCAAAATCAGAGGCGATTTTCTTTGCACGAACGGGATCGGGATCGTGCTTTTTCAAATATTGAATGATGTCGTGCCGCATTTGCTTGCGGCCGGGAAAATAACTCAAAGTGTGCTCAAAAATAAGTTTGAAATGATATTCGCAAATGCGGATAACTGGCAGTGCCAGTTTCGTTCATAGCCTACCTTGCACGACACGGGCCGAGAAAAGGTCAACGTTATTCAAACGTTAACATAGCTCAATTTCCACCAGTGGTGGTGGGTGGAGGGAGATCGGCCTCATCTGGCGGATCTGGTGTGCCGGCATCGGGATCTCCAGAGCTTCCGGAAAACAGTCTGCGGAATGACGTGAACTCCCGCTGATACGAAATGCCTCCGCCCGTGGTGTTCGTGAATTGATTGGCATCGAGCAGGTCGCCCTCTCTGCGGAAGAACGCCTCTACTGACACGTTGCTGCTTAACCGAACTTCGACCACCACCTCACCCTCCATACCTTGCTGGCCGAGATTGGCTGCCTGTTGCTCCCGCAGCTCTCTTCCAGAAGAGTAGACACCCTGGCCTCGAATGATAAGCCGCTCGTCCATGAGGCGAAGCGCGAGGCCGTACGTGACGTCAAGGTCCTGCACGTTTTCATCCCCCTGAACGCCAAACGTCACATCCACATTGGGCAGCACCTCGTTGATGTAGCGGTTGAGCTGGCTTCCGACGAGTTGGGAAACGGAGTTGAAGGCAGAGCCAGCGATGAATCCGGTCTCACTGGTTTCTGTTGTGAGGAGGAAGGAGTTGGTGACCAGCACACTTGTAGCAAGCTCGGTGGCCTGCCCGGGCTGGTTGAAGAGGGCCTGAAGTTGCTCCGTGCCGATTCCCGTGCGTTCGCGCGCGTCGAGCTCGAGACGAAGATCGATCTGAGGACTTGACACCCTTCCAGCCACATCGAGAATAACGAGCACAGGGATGGGAGGGCCCTCGGCTTGACCGCCCGGAAGCCCGGCGCGAGAGGCCCTCGTCCGGTAGGCTCCCTGTATATCGAGCGTGGCGTCGATGGGGTCGCCATCCCAGGTGATGGATCCCTCGCTAATGCTGAAGCGCCGCACGAATACTTCGCCGGCAGTGAATAGATAATCACCGGAGGAGACGTCAAGGGTACCGAAGGTAAAGAACTCGCCCTCCTGCCGTTGTAGCTGAATGCGACCGCTTCCCACGGCGCGTACGACCTCGCCAAGCAGCGGATCGAAGACGAGATTCACCGTCGAGCCTTCGGGCGCAAGGAAGTTGAGATCCAGGTCGAGCCCGTCGAGAAAAGAACGCTCTCCGGGTGGACGGTCGTCGAAAAGGTGGCGCCTGCGGGTGAGTTGCACCGGCTCCTCGGCTGAGGTGTCGTCGGCGAAGACAATGAAGCCAGGGTCAACTTCGTCTCCTGATTCAGTTACGGGAATATAGACTTCACTTCGAGGGCTCGTTCGCGCATCAGATGTGCTGAGCATAGCCTCGTACACCGGGCCGGTGAGTGAGACAGGGCCGGATGCCCAGATCTGGCCGTAGAACGGCAGGTCTCGATCCTCGCGGACGTTCATTATCTGGACATCATCGAGGACGGCCTCCAGATCAAAAGAGAAGAATTCGTATTCGTTGAAAGCGACAAGCCCGTACACACTTGCGTCACCACCTGTAGCGTCCGATACGGCCACATCGTCGAGCGTAATGCCCTCACGCGATACGCCGACCGGTCCTTCCAGGTCAAACGCGAGATTAAACTCTGGGATATCAAAATAGCCATCGGAAAGGTTTAAGTCGGCATCGAAGGTAGGGTCGGTAAACGGGCCAGTCACTTGGCCGCTACCCGTAAAGGTGCCCGCCACGTTCGATACCACGTCGGGGAAGATGTAATCAAAGAAAAAGGCGCTGAGGGCGTTCACGTTTATGGAGAGGTCCAGCGCGCTTGGCTCCTCCATCGTTCCGTCCTCCGCAAAGGTGGGCAAGTTGATGGTGCCGCTGGCACGGATGTCGTTATGCTCACGTGGTGGTGCGTCAGGTTCTACCGAAGCTACACTGCCATAAGCTGGTGTGACGGAGGCGTTTACCTCTATTCCGGTACCCCGTGTGTCGTACTGGCTGTTGAACTGTAGCGTACCGAGAAGCCGATCATCATAGGAAAGGTCGGCAACCTGCAGGGATCCTGTGAGCTCAGGCTCCTGAAGGTTCGTGAGAGAGAGTGCACCGTTAGCCACGCCGCCGAGCGGTCGGCCACCCAGGAGGAGTTCAGCGACGGGCTGCATGCCGACCTCGTCGAGGTTCAGGTGGAGTGTGTCTTCTTGTGCAGTCGATAGCGCACCGTGAGCGTGAAATCGCTGAACGGAGTCATCCGAAGGCCGCGGGCTTCGCAGTTCGAACGAAGGAACGACAACCGCATCGGTGAAAAGGTCGACGTATGACTCACCGGAGTTCTCCCAGGTGAACTGTCCAGTTTCAAGGGTTAGCGATTCCAGGGTAAGCCTGTTGCGGTCAGGCAGGGAATGCAGGGCGATGCGCGCATCCAGAGGTTGGTCGTACTGCTGTCGCTCTGAGGTATGATGCAGATAGCCCTCAGCGCCGGCGTAGTGCAGTTTTGTCTGCGAGGCTCCCAGCATTTGGCCGCCCGCCCGCAGGGAGTCAGCATGCAGTTCGACCTCGGCGGTAGGAACGAGACGATGTCGTTCATCCAGGGTCGATTGAGTAGAAAAGGAAGCGCGCGGTGAAAAGAGTTCGAGCTGGTCACCAGCATACCGGAGGGCAGAAATATCCCCGGTCGCGTGCAGTTCGTCCTGAGAAGCTGCTAGCGCTACCGAACCGGCAGTTCGCGCAAGGGGAGGCGGTGCGGTTGGTAACAGCGCGCGGAAAACCTCGGGACGCATTAGATCGAACTCAAGATGTAACGCAAGCTCTTGAAGCCCTTCGGAGGTGAGCGCATTCCGGGCGGCCTCGCGCGCCTCAGCGGTTGTTTCAGCAAGGGTTGGCTGCCAGCGGAAAAGCTGCTCGCTGTTATACTCCTTGGCTCGTTCTTCAGCGAGCCTGTCCTCGAAGCCTGAACGCCAGAGCTGTGTCAATCGCGTTAGCGGATTGAGCGTGAGATCACCGGTTAGTGAGGCAGTGCCCAGATCGCCGGCGAGGCCAATTTTGCCATCTTTGCCCGCGCTTTCGAGATGCACGGTGGCGTCGAATGGGTCTATTTCCATCGGCTGCTCACCCCGGAGAATAACCGAGGGACCGAAGCTTACATCCGCAGATCCGGTGGCCGATTCCCAGGAGTTTCCGGCTCCTTCAATCGAGATTGACGAGGTCACCCGCGACCGCATCTCCTCAGCGTTGGACAGATGACCAAAGTCGAACGATTCCATTGTGACGTCAGCCTGGAAGGCTGGCACAGCGCTCGACAGATTGATGCTGCCCTGTGCGGTAAGGCGGTGGGGGCCGCCCTGGGTAACGTTTTCGCTAACCTGCTCTGCGGACGTGCCAAGTGAGCCGGGGAACTGCCCGATATCGAGGTAGGCAAAAATCGTTTCTCCAGTATAGGCCGCGTCAAGCGCAAGGGCGTCCAGGGTAAACCCTCGGAAGGTGGAGGTGCCGAGACGGGCCTCGGCCTCGCCTTCAAGCGATTCCAGATCGACTCCGGTAGCAGCCAGAGAAATCCGCCCCGAAACATCGCCGTAAACCGTTTCTTCTCCCGACCAGCGGGCCGGGTCCACACCGTCAAGCGTCAACTCAGAGTCGACGTCAAAGACACCATCGAGCGAACGGCCGAGGGCACCACTGATAGCTATGGAGCCCGCACTGGTCTGCATCTGGATATTATTCTCGGAGGAGAGCTCCCAGCCTTCGACGGCATCAGGGAGTAGGCGGAAATCGGATGTCAGCGCCCCCTCAAGCGGAGAGAGACGCTCCAGCCAGGCGAAATCATTTGTTGGATACACTGCATCCACGTCCTCCTTCGTAGCGTGCACGTCGGTAATTGACACCGTCCCTTCATATAGATCGGGCCAGCCTGCTACGTCTCCATTCAACGCGATGCGTGAGTCTCCCCACCACGCCTGAAAGTTCTCCACCTGCAGCTCGTTGAGTGGGCCGCGAAGCGATGTGGTTAGATGGACGCGGTCCCTGAGTGACAGTGCCGGGAACGCTCGCTGAAGCTCATCAAAGTCGACGGTAGACTCATGGACGTTCATGTAGAGTTGAGCTGCAGGCAGTTGATCATCCCCAAGCCCTCCGCGCAGCGATGCCTCAGCGCTCAACTGAGAAGCACCAAGGCCAAGTTCGATAGCATTGAGGGCGAGGAATGTCTCCTCATGAACGAATTGCCCGGAGAAGCCTTGCACCGGTAGATCCAGGTCATCCAGAAAACCGGACAGTGCCTGGACATCGAGAAGACGTGTGTCGCGCGTCCATTCGAGGGTGGCTTCAAGATCCAGGTTAGACGCTGTGCTGTTGCGCCAGTCAAACGCATGCCCGAGCCGAACATATTCGGGTGCATCAGCTTCGCTGCGCGTGTTTAATTCACCGTCGTAAAGCTGAATAAACGACGACGAAAAGCTCCATGCGGTGTCGTCCGTGTCGCGGTCGCTTGTGCGGGCAAGGGCCCGCGAGAAATTCCAGCTGCCTGATGAATCCTGGTTGGCTTGGATTTCCGGCTTGAAAAGATGCAACGAGCGAACGTCCACCTGACGACTCAACAGTGAGCGCCACGTTGGACGCGCCATGAGCGAATCGATGGTTGCGACGGTGCGGCCCTGGTCGTCACGCAATTCCACATCTGTAGCATAAAGATCCCTGGCGAGGTTGCCTGTGAGCTTGCCGATGCGGAGTTGCCCTTCGAACTCACGGTCGAATTGATGCTCGAGTTGGGTTTTTAAGCCGTCACGCCCCACCTGCGTGCGTGTAAGACCGAAGTAAAGCAGCACGCCGATAAGCAGTGTCCATAACACCACTTTGACGGTCCACATCGGTATTTTAAGAAGGCCTCGAAGCATGTACGGGGTTTAAGCGCGAGGACTATGCCAGGACTATATCTTGTTGTAACGACCTTGCAGAGGGCATGTGCCCCCGGGATTGGCTATTGGAGTGAAACCGGGGAGGAGTTTAGCGCCTCGTACCAGGATTCACGGATCACCGCCGGGTCAATGTCAGCGGTGACGTACGGATCGCCGAGCCCCTTCAGAAGCACGTAATGCACGCGGCCTTGCTTAACTTTTTTGTCCCGTTTCATGGCGCGCATCAGTGCTTCTACGGACACCGAAGACGGATCTGCATTAATCGGAAAATCAGTAATGGCATCGAGGGCCAGCTTCAGTTCTTGTTTTTCGTGCAGTTTATGTGAGAGGTGTAGTGCAACGCGCATTCCAAGAAACACCGCTTCCCCGTGTGTCAGCGTACCATAGCCGCATTCCTTCTCAAGTGCGTGCCCGAATGTGTGCCCGAAGTTGAGGTGCGCCCGCACACCGTGTTCATGGAGGTCGCGCTCCACGATCCCTGCTTTGATGGAAGCTGCCCGAGGTATTACCTCTTCAATAGAGGTCGTTTCGCGGCTGAGCATATCACCGCTGTGGCGCACGATTTTGTCGAAGAAGCGCGCATCGGCGATGAGCCCGTGCTTCACAACCTCGGCCAGGCCGCTGGTCCACTCGCGCAGCGGCAACGTGTTCACGGTGGTGATGTCCAGGCAAACAAATTCCGGTTGATAAAACGATCCGATAAGGTTCTTACCCTGCTTATGGTTGATGCCGGTTTTTCCACCAATGCTGCTGTCTACCTGTGCGATGAGCGACGTGGGAAGATGAATCAGGGGAATGCCCCGAAGCAGCGTGGCAGCGGCAAATCCTGCCAGATCGCCAACCACACCACCTCCGAGCGCAAGCAGCGGCGTTTGTCGGTCGATGCCCGTTTCAAGCGCAGCGTTGTAAAGCTTTTGAAGCTCACTGAAAGATTTGCTCTTCTCGCCCGGCGGTACAATGTGGTAGCGGACCCTCCGGCCAGAGGCTTCAAGATCGTGCTGGATACCTGGCAGATAGAGCTCTGCTACGTTTTCGTCCGTAACGATGAATGTGGTACTGCCGTCGAGTCCATGCGCATCAAGCAGAGACGGAATCGCTCTCAATCGTGCTTTATAGATTGGGTACTGCTGCTGCCCATGCGTCACGCTCGCAAATGGTTCAGGAAGAGCTTCCATTTGGAAAGGGTTGGTATCGAAAAAGTAGCGTGGCATCACACAAGCTGACGACGGGGCTAAAGAACCGTGGCCGTCTTCGTTCGTCCGAAATGCCACCGAAAATACGCATACCCGTCCACTTCGATGCAAGACGTCCTTTCGTTTGCTTCACAGCTCTCGGCAGCTGTCATTCACGAGGGAGACCTCGCAGTTGATGCCACCGTGGGCAACGGTCATGATACGCTGCATCTTGCTCATGCCGTAGGTCCTTCAGGGACGGTAGTAGGATTTGATATTCAGCAGGAGGCAATCAACAACACGAGAAAGCGCCTGCAACGGGCGGGTGTATCCGAAAGAGTCAGACTGGTATGTCGGTCTCACGAGCATATCCAGGAAGAGCTTGGGACAGGCGGGAATGTAGCGGCTGTGATGTTCAACCTCGGGTATCTACCTGGAAGCGATAAGTCGCTCATCACGAAACCGGAATCCACGATCGAAGCCCTTGGAGGTGCACTTTCTTCACTGCGTCCGGGTGGCATTATCACCCTGGTGCTTTACACAGGTCATCCTGGTGGTGCCGAGGAAGCCGAGCGCGTGCGGACCTGGGCCACCAGCCTGAACCAGGAAAGCTACCGGGTGCTGTCCTACCGGTTTATCAATCAGCAGAATGCACCTCCGGCCCTTCTTGCCATTCAACGTCTCCCTGGTAGTTGAGCACCATGTGTCTGATCTCTTTGTTATATGAGGAGCACGCAGAGCATCGCCTCGTGCTTGCTGCCAATCGCGACGAATTCTTTGCACGCCCGACGCTTCCAGCCCATCGGTGGAGAGAAGCTCCACATCTTGTGGCGGGACGGGATCTTCGGGGAGGTGGTACCTGGATGGGGTGTACGCAGGGCGGCCGATTCTGCGCGATAACCAACTACCGCGATCCGGCCGAGCACCGGGACGACGTGCCCTCGCGTGGAGGGATCGTCTCCGGGTTTCTTACCAGCACCCTATCTGCTCGCAGCTTCGCAAAGCGTCTTCGCCAGACGAGGCACGCCTACAATGCCTACAACCTCCTTCTCATGGACGAGGAGGAGCTGGTGTACCTATCGAGCATCCAGGACAGAATTGAGCCGCTATCCAGTGGGCTTTACGGCCTTAGCAACGAACATCTCGATACGCCGTGGCCGAAAGTAACGCATACGCGTACCGCCCTACGTAGACTCGCTTCATCAGGCGATATTCGCGAGGAGGCACTCTTCAAGATGCTTCGTAATGAGACGAAAGCAGAGAAGGACCGGCTCCCTGATACAGGTGTTGATCCGGAACTCGAGCATGCCTTATCGTCCGTTTTTATTGCCACGCCATCCTATGGCACGCGAGCTTCAAGCGTTGTCCTTGTAGACTATGCGGGCCATATTTCCTTCTCCGAGCGAACATTTGACGCGCGTGGCGACCTTCAAACGTCCCGCGCCTTCCGGCTAAATGAAAAGCACATCGCCGGGTCGTATCCCACATTTTGACTTACCACTATACTATGAGTACAAAAGAAAAGATTACGTTTGAGAATGCCGAGGGACAGAAGCTCAGTGCCGAGCTTCAGCTTCCTGAAGACGGGACTCCTGCTGCCTATGCAGTCTTCGCGCACTGTTTTACCTGTACGAAGAACCTTCGCGCGGTCGGTGTAATCAGCCGGGCCCTTACGGCGGAAGGCTATGGTGTACTCAGGTTTGATTTTACTGGCCTGGGAGCCAGCGAGGGAGAGTTTGAGGAGACGAACTTCTCGAGCAACGTGAGCGACCTTGTGTCGGCGGCGAAGTTTCTTGAGGAGCATTACAGCGCGCCGAGCCTCATGGTCGGGCATTCATTGGGCGGTACGGCAACAATTCGCGCGGCTGCAAAGCTCGATTCCGTTGCTGCGGTAGCAACCATCGGCTCACCCTACGATCCGGAGCACGTCACTCACATCTTTGAGGATAATCTGGACACCATCGTCGAGAAAGGGCAGGCAGAAGTGAATATCGGAGGGCGGCCGTTTACGGTGAAGCGCCAGTTCATCGAGGATCTTCGCGAGTCGTCAACTGCTGATGTGCTGAAGTCTCTCAGGAAGGCGCTGTTAGTATTCCATTCACCGGTCGACCGGATCGTGGGTGTGGAAAATGCGGCAGAAATTTTCAAGGTTGCACGGCATCCCAAGAGCTTTATGACGCTCGATCAGGCCGATCATCTGTTGTCTGACGTTGAGGATGCCACGTATGTCGGGCGTGTCATAGGTGCGTGGGCGCAGAAGTATATCGACAAATCCGATGGGGCCGGCGCATCGGAGCGCCCGAAAGAGGATACACGCAGCAACGGCTCCTACGATGATGACGAAGTGGTAGCGGAGCTGATGGAACGTTTTGAGACCAAGATCCGCTCGCGAGGCTTCGTGCTGACAGCTGACGAGCCGAAATCTGTTGGCGGTACTGAGAAGGGACCGAAGCCGTTCGACTTTGTGCTGGCTGGTCTCGGAGCATGCACAGCCATGACGCTCCGTATGTATGCGGAGCGCAAGGAGTGGCCGCTTGAGGACGTGAGCGTGCGACTGGTGCGCGAGAAGGAAAAGGAGAAAGGATCTGACGGCAAACCGCGGATGGTTAATCACATTCGCGGCAAAGTTAGCGTAAGCGGTGACTTGGACGAGAAGCAACGCGATCGCCTGCTTCAAATTGCCGGGCGTTGTCCTGTGCACCGGAGCCTGACCGGTGAGATTCGTATCTCTACGGAGACCGCATAATGAAGTCGCGCATGAAATACATCGACGTAACGGAGCCCGGCCCGCCGGAGAATCTGAAGGTTGCGGAGGGGCCTGTACCGGAAATTGGATCGGAGGAGGTGTTGCTCCGGGTACATGCTACCGCGCTCAACCGTGCTGATACGTATCAGCGACAGGGACAGTATCCACCACCTGAGGGCGCTTCGGAGATCCTCGGGTTGGAGGCAGCAGGGACGATAGAAGCCGTTGGGTCGGCTGTCTCCTCGTGGGAGCGCGGTGCTGAAGTCATGGCCCTGCTTTCTGGCGGAGGATATGCCGAGTACGTAGCAGTTGATGCGGGACTGCTAATGCCGAAACCTGAGGGTCTTTCCTTCGCTGAGGCGGCTGCCATCCCAGAGGTCTTCCTTACCGCCTATCAGGCGCTCTACTGGCTTGCCTCGCTGGAGGAAGCGCAGCATGTGCTCATTCATGCGGGGGCAAGTGGGGTAGGCACGGCAGCCACGCAGCTTGTGACGCAGGCGGGAGCCGTGCCGCACGTCACTGCTTCTGCGGGGAAGCATACGCTCTGCCTGCAGCTCGGCGCCGAAACAGCCATCGACTACGAGAAAGAAGATTTCTCTGAGCGCATCCGCCAGGTAACCAACGATCGCGGCGCTGATATCATTGTGGACTTTGTCGGTGCCAGCTATGCAGAAAAGAATTCGCGGGCGCTCGCGCTCGACGGCACGTGGGTGGTTCTCGCGCTTATGGGCGGAGCAACCGTCGAGCAATTCCCGCTGGGGCGGCTTTTTCGTAAGCGGGGCACCATCGTTACCTCTACACTCCGCAGCCGCTCAATCTCGTACAAGCGGGCTCTGGTGCAGGACTTTATCGACACGCACCTCCAATTTTTCGACGATGGGAGACTCGCTCCGGTCATCGACAATATCATGAACTTTTCAGACGTTCAGGCTGCCCACGAACGGATGGAAGCAAACAAGAACGCGGGCAAGATCGTGCTTACTCTACAGTAGTTGTTGTAACGTATTTTGGGCGCTGTATACCCATCGGCGCCTGCAGATTTAAAACAGAGTAAGTGCTTGTAATGAAAGATTTCTTTGCTGACGGACGCCTCGATGATGGACTCTCCTACACCGAATATGAGGATGAGTGGAGGGATATAATCAACCGGTCGAAGGAAGGGTTGACTCCGAAAGAGCGCCGTTATCAGTTCTATGCGCAGTATAACTGGGATCGTTCGCAGGGGGTTATCGCAGACTTTGAGCCGGGCGAGGCATTGCATGATGCTGTTGGCTCCATCACCGATCCGCAGATCTGGATGGTGCTTACTGAAGACTGGTGCGGTGATTCAGCATTTTCGTTGCCGATCATTGCGCTCGCAGCCGATCTAAACGACAACGTTACGCTCCGCATCCTGCGTCGCGACGAGAATCTGGATATAATGGATAAGTACCTTACGAGCGGGTCGAGGAGCATCCCGAAGCTCGTCGCCTTCTCTACGGAGGGTGAGGAGCTCTTTCAGTGGGGGCCGCGGCCGAGAGCGGCTGCTGAGCTTCGCAAGCAGCTGAAGGCGAAGGGGAAGAGCGGAAAGGAGATTTCGAATGCGCTGATCGAATGGTACCAGGATGGGGGCTACGAAATGGTTGAAGATGAGCTTGTTGAGCGGCTCACCCGGGCCGTTCCGGCATAGATTTGCAGGGAGGGTAGAAGGTCGTCACCCACCGAGAGCATATCGCCCGCAATGCGCCTGCGGCTCATGCGGCGCTTTCTGGGCGAGCCTCGTCTTGCTGCTACTGCTCACCATCCCGGTTGCCGCGCAGCAAACCACCACACAAACGACCGGAAACGCGATGGAGCAGACCAAGCAGATAAAGGCACTTTCGTCAGAGCGGCTTGCTGGAGAGCGCAATCATCTGTATCGGGTGCTCACCTGGGGCGCAGTAAACGCCATTGGTGGGGGTGCACTCTGGGCCGTGGAAGACGCAGGCTCTGTGCGCTCCAGTTTTGGACAGCAGTCGAGCCTCTGGGGACTCGTGAACGTGGGGATCGCCTCGGTGGGGCTCCTTACGCCCGATGGGGAGCCGACGACGGACCTGACGGAAGCACTTCATGCAGAACGGCGCTACCACGATATTCTGCTGGCAAATCTTGGGCTGAATGTGGGCTACATGGGGGTCGGCGCCGCAATGATTATCGCAGCCGGTGAAGGGGTTAGCCGAGGAGATGCCTGGCGCGGGCATGGTGGTGCGCTGGTGCTACAGGGCCTGGGGCTTTTCGCGTTAGATGCTATCTCCTGGGCCGCTTCCAGATCCAGACTTTCCGGACTCGTCTCCATGATCGGGGACGCGTCGGCTTCGGCCGCCCCAGGCGGTATCGGTGTAGCTGTCCGCTTCTGAGTCGCCAGCATCGCCCGTCTGATCCTGCTCATAATGCTGCCACTGCTCGTCAAAATCACCGTGCGGTGGGGGAAAACCGCCTCCCATGAATACGCTCATGTGGCCCGTTTCTGCCTTCTTCTGCAAGCGCTTGAGCACGATTTTGCGAATCAGCACGCGAGAGGGTGGAATCAGCCCTGCAAATCCAACCACATCAGTTATCACTCCCGGGGTGATGAGCAGAGCGCCCGCTATGAGTATAATGACGCCATCTACAAGCTCATTGCCGGGAAGCCCTCCCTGAGCAAGCTTCTGATTCAGTCGATTCCAGGCGTAGAGCCCTTGTTGCTTCGCCAGCAATCCGCCAACAAGACCGGTTACAACGATGATCGCCACGGTCTCCCAGAAGCCGATGATCGTACTGACGTACATCAGCAACGCCAGTTCAACAGCCGGCATAATCAGGAAGAGTGCCAGAATGCGGGCAAGCATCGCAGGAAAGATCAGTAGTGAAAAGTAGTTCGCCCATACGGATGCCTGAATGAAAGGCTCCAACCTTCATCATCGAATAACGAAAAGAATGAAAGGTGCTGAAACGCGTGGTCTCCGTATTGCGATTGTTGGGGCCGGGGTGGCTGGATGCGCGGCTGCCTGGTATCTGAATAGCGATGGGGTGGACGTCACACTCATCGAGAAGTCGCGAGGGGTTTCAGGCCGGGCTGCTACCAGAGGACGCGGTGAGGTTCGTTTCGACCACGGGGCCAACTTCTTCAAGCTCAATGATCGGGCCATACGTTACGTTGTGCAGCAGGTGGTGCCGTCAAAGGATCTTGTTCAAATCGAAGGCGAGATTGTCAGCTTTTCGGCGGCGGCTCCAACACGTACGTCAAAGCGTGATGGCCAGCAGGCACTGTGGACCTACCGGGACGGAATCAGCCGGCTGGGCAAGCTGTTCGTCAATCACGCAAATGTAGAGGTCCAGACGCGCAGCCGGGTTCAGTCGCTTAGGTCTCGGGATAACGAATGGTATCTCTCAATAGAAGCAGGCGTGCAGTTCGGTCCATTTGATTGCGTGTTGCTAACGCCGCCTGCTCCTCAAACGGTTGAGATACTTTCGGCGTCGACCGGCCCGGGTTGCACTGACCTTATGGATGCCCTCCGCCGGGTGGATTATTCCTCGCAGTTTGCGTTTATCCTTGGGTACGAACGCGCGTGGAGGTTACCAGAGGGTGTGTACGGATGGATCAATAGCGATACTGATTACCCCAGCGCCTGGCTAAGCAGGGAAGAGGCTAAACCGGGGCACGTCCCGGAGGGACAGCGAGTGGTAATCTGCCAGATGCAGCCCTGGTGGACGAAGCAGCACTTTCACGATCCCGTGGATTCCCTCGTCCCGGAGGCTGCAGCGTATGCAGCCAGGATTCTTGGAAATGAGGCCAACAGCTTCGACTGGTACGATCATCAGCGATGGCGTTACGCACGCCCGCAGTCGCGCCTGAGCCTGATGGATGCGCGTCGGGGAGAAGCACATGGGTTATTTCTGGCGGGTGATTTCCTGGCGGAGCAGGCTGGCGTACCCGAGGCGCTTCACCAGGGACTTGAAGCAGCCCGCCGAATCGGGCGGCGTTTCGGGATCGAGACTGCGCAATTGCTTAGCACAGGATCTGTGTGACGTACACG
>SLED01000202.1 GCA_007124945.1 Salinibacteraceae bacterium
AGCCGCGCGCGGACGCTCCCGCCTTCCTCCATCCGTACGAGGTCGCTCTCCAGCACGTCTACCCGCACCTTCATGCGACTGTCGTCCATCAGCGTCGCGACCTGCTCGCCCTGCCCCACGCGCTGCCCTTCTTCCGCCTCCAGATCGGCCACCCGCCCGCCAAACGGCGCAGTGATGCGGGTGCGTTCGAGCGCAAGCTCGGCGCGTTCCAGACGCTGCTCCGCCGCAGCGAGTCCGGAGACGGCCGCCTGCACCGCGCTGCGGTCTTCACCGGTTAGGATCTGAGCCGCCTCAAACTGCCGCCGCGCATCGCGAAGCTGCCGGTCGTTAATCTCGCCGCGCGCATGCGCCGCCTGCGCTTCTTCGTACGCCGAGCGGCGCTCTGCCAGGAACGTCGTGTCCGGCAGCACAAGCCCCACATCCCCCTGCCGCATGGCCACCGCGTATTCGGCACGGGCCTGGAGCAGATCCGACTGCGCCTCCTCCATCTCAATCCGGGCATCCCGGTCGTCGAGCTGGAAGAGCAAACCGCCCGCGGCCACGCGCCGCCCTTCCTCCACCGGGCGCGACACGATCCGTCCGCCGCTCTCCGCACTCACCGCACTCTGCCGCCAGGGCGCGAGGCGTCCCGTCGCTTCCGCGCGCAGCGGAAAGTCGATCCGCTCCACCTCCACCACTTCAATCTGCGCGCCACCCACAACGGCCTCCTCCACTTCCGGACGCTCGTCCTCTTCCACGGTACCCATGAGCACAGGCCAGAAGCCGTAGAGCAACAATCCTCCAACAGCGAATAGCAACACAACACCGGCGGCATGCCACGCCCTGAATCGGCTTTGCGGCCGGTCGGTGCTCGATAAATCACTGCTCGACGAGTCGGTGCCCCCGTTACTTGAGAGCACCTCAATCTGAGATGAGGGGCGCTGCGCCATGACGTGGCCTTCGATGAAACAACGGAACGGCAAGAACCGGAAACTACGGTACTACCTTTGTAACACTACAAAGAACCTTCAAAAATTACAACAGCATACTTCTTACGGCGAGAACACAGTTGTTGAGGGAAGCCACGCAGGTGTTGAGCCTAACAACCGTAGGATCGGGTGAGGATGTACTTTCGCAGCCGATAGCAAATTATCCGCTATACCCACTATAGGCATCTGTTCCTGACATTATCAAGCCCGGGCTGCGATAACTTCCTGGCGACTTCGCCGGCGAACGTGTACACATGGCTACCTCAGGGCCGAAGCGACTCATGCGCCTCGGAAATGATACGGTACGGCGATACCCCGTCCAGAATGGCGTCATCTACTGCACGTCCACGCAGGTACATGGCGTACAGATCCACATAGCAGAGACGGTCGTACTGCCACCGTCGGGGCGTACACCTGCGTAAATTCTAAAGCGTGTGGTGCCCTTGGGTTCGACATCCATCAAAACGCGGGCGGGAGTAGGGCAGAACAGCCAAGGGCTGCATGGATCATCCATGCGAAGCATATCTGCCTTGCGTATTCTATTTTCAAGATGTTTATTCCTCAACACGATATCGAACAAGTGTAGGCTCGCCCCTATCTCCTCTTGTGTGACCGTAGGCGAAACCATTTCGGACGGTTGTGAAGGTTACCGCGCTTGGTTTTGATACAACTGAAATCGTCGACATGGCTGGGTCTACAATCCACCAGTCACTACGGTCTGGATCATCCGTTGGACGCTGAAACCAATATCGCCCCTCGTCATCGACAAGAAATTGGTCGAATGCGGGCTTCGTGTCAGGAATTCGATCTTCCGCCGCGTCGAAATGGCTGCTGCTTATGTTCTCACGAACATAGTCCAGGTCGGCGCTCGTGACAGGGACATGCTCGAAAGGCAGAGAAATGGTGGTATCGCGGTCACCCGACGACCTGTAACGCGTGACGGAGAGGTTATCCGACCATGCCGCGTGAATGAGTCCCTCGGCTCCCACCTCAAAGTGGGGAGTCCGTCCGAACGGAAGAGGTCCTCCAGCCTGCCCCCGCGGCGTCCTCCACATGACGATCTCTGCCGCAGGCATTTCGAAGAGCGTATCACCGAGGGTGCCGTCGTCGTTTATATTTCGGATCACGATTGTTCGCTCGTCAAGATTATCTACGGTACTCGGCCACTCGACAACACGAACGACGAGCCCATGACCCTCAAGCATCCTCGGATCTCCCGCATCACCTTCGTCATCGGGTATTGGAATGGATCGCACATGCGCATAGTCGTTCTCGGGTGCGAAAACCGACACGCGCTTGGGCTGTGCGCTAAAGACATAGAGCGAATCATCGTACGCCAGCTGAAGTTGATCCAGCGCACCAAACTCGCCGGGGCCTTCTCCCGAACGGCCCACGGTGTCAAGCAATTCACCCTCTGGTGAGAGCACCTTAACGTGTAACTCCCGAGCATCGGCGACATAGATGCGTCTTTCCTCATCAGCCGCTACATCTGCAATGGCTCCAAAGAAGTAGTCCTCCGTCTCCGTGATGTAGAGGTCTTCCTCAAGTTGAAGCTGACTTTCCTGAATGGTCCAGTCCTCTTCCGCTGAGTAAACCGCGTTGTAAGGACTCGTATCGCCGCAACCGATCAGGAGGAATACGAAAAAACAAAAAGCGGCCGTTCGCTGGATGCGGCATTCCGAGGCGAGATATCCTGACAATGCCACGACGAAGGCGACTAATTTATGTTGGAAGCGGTGGAACGATCGAGGCATCCTTCAAGGTAGATAATCTCGCTGGAATGATGCGATGCTTAACTAAAACGCGATTCTACAACATCGGCGGATTCCAATTTTTCCCGAATCGCCAGGCCATGTTAGCGCCCAGGCGAGAAGGCCGCCCTGCTTCTGAATCGCCGCCGGAGCGTATGATAATTCATCTCCATGTGTGCAGCCACATCCTCCGGACCCGCGATAGACGCAAGGTGGGCATCGATGATGGCTTGCACGCGCTCGCGCATGGCAGCGGTAATCAGCTGTTGTGCCGGGGTTGAGATCTAATGACATTAAAGGCCGTGAAAACATAACCTTCAGTAACGAAATGCCAGACTGGATGCGGCTTGAGAAAAGAGTGTTGCTTCAGGACGGAGCACTGTTGGCTTTCTCGTATCGTGACCTCACAGTTTCATCGGAATAATCGCTTGGCACGTCAAAGCCCCACTGACGCCACACTCGCTACACCGCCCCCACGCGGGCACGGCTCAACGGTTGGAAGAGATCTCAAGGTCATAGATGTCGATGGAGGTACCCTCACCGGTAACGGCATACAGTTGTCCGTTCTCAGCAATGCGAATCCGCTGAGACGGTTCAGGAAGGGTTAGGGTGTGCAGGTGGTCGCCGGTGCTGTTGTAGATGAACACATCCTGGCCCGGCTTTTCCGCGAGGTCGCGACCGAGGAGGAAGATATGGCCGTCTGTATCGACGGCTACGTCCCAGAGCAGAAAATCAGAAGGGATGGCCTCCGGTGAAGACCGCTCGGTTGTCTCGTCTACAGGAGGAGGCTCAGGAGGACTCAGGCCTGCCGCCACGGTGAAGGCCGATGGTTCGCCACCATCCAGCGGGTGAATCTCCACCACGTTGCGGAAGAGATAGGCCACAACCACCGTATCCGGCATCGCGTCCAGCAGTAGCGTGTCCCAGGCGTAGTCGTAATGCGAACGGATGAGGGAAAGTGGTTCGATGGAGCCGAGATCATCAGACAGGATTCCGAGCCGGCTATCTTTATCAATCCCTAGCCCGCCAGCCACAAGTCCCGCATTGGTAGAAACGAGTTCCATGGGAATGAAGCCAGCAAGCGGCGGGATAATGCGCCGGGAAAACTCCAGCGGTTTGTCAAAAACGTGAAAGCGGGAGGGACTCGCCTCCGCGACGTACACAGAATCACCTACGACCGCAACACCACGGATCTCGCCGCTAAATTCGCCCGGTCCTTCACCGCCTCGGCCCATCTCATGCAGGCGATTTCCCTCGGCATCGTAGGCCACTACCTGGCGGTTCGTGCTATCGGTTACGTACAGGATGCCCTCACGGTCTACCGTTAGCCGGCCGATGGTGCCGAATTCAGTATCTGCCGGGTCACCGATCGATCCAACGTGCGTTAGCTCAACCGCAAAATGGTCCGGCCCTCCGTCGTGCTCGCAGCCTAAAAGTGCAGATGCACCTGCAAAAATCAGGCTGATTAGCACGAACGATGTCGGTACGGTCCTGAGCATAAATACAGCGTCGCATTAACGGTCATTGTGTATCGCCGTGCTCTTCCAGGCAATGCTCGCGGGCGGAGTTGACGCAACCGGAAAGCATGTTACAGCAGTCCATACGATCTTCTTCGGCACTGATATTTTTCTCGCACTCCTCAAATCCAACGAGGCAATGCGAAACGTTCAGGTTATCGATAGCGCACGGGTCTTCCTGGGATGATCCCGGCAGCGTAAAGCTGGCAAGTGTAAGCCCGAGAATAGCCAGCAGAGCGATAATAGACTGAAGGTGAGACATCATAGCTGTGCCTGTGATAGTGTTAGTCAGTTTCCGTGAAGTGCATATCGTAAATGCTCAACTCCGTCCGCTCTTTCGTGGAAGCATATAGACGGTCGTTCTCATCGATATAGATTCTTTCTGTTGGTTCGGTCAGTGTTAGAGTAGTCAGGCGGGTTCCGTCAGGAGAATAGACGTACACATCTTTGCTTGGCGAATTTGAAAAATGATAGGTAAGAAGATAGATGCGACCTTCCGAGTCTAAGGTCAGACTCCAAATGTACGGATCGGACGGCATATTATCGCGGGAGACAACAGACGACTCGTCTATCGGAGGTGGGTCCGGCAAATTGTTGGCTACCTCAACAGAAAAAGAAAGAGGCTCCTGCCCGTCGGTGGGATGAACCTCAACGATGTTTCGAAAGATATAGGCAACAACGAGTGCATTTTCCGAAGCATCTAACAGGAAGGTGTCCCAGGCAAGATCATGATGAGAACCAACAAGAGATATCGGTTCATAGTCATTGAGGTCATCGGTCAGCTCCACCAGCCGAGTCTCTGCGCTTCCGCCAAGGCCTCCGGCATATAAGCCGCCATCTACTGATACGATTTCTCGGGGTGTGAAACCGGGTACGGTTATCGGGGTCCTGCGCACAAAATTGAGTTCGCTATCAAAGACGTGGATGGTACGTGCAGAGGACTCGACAACAAACAGTGAGTCCCCGTGCAGAGCCAGGGCCGCGGGGGCTGATTCGAACTCCCCCGGGCCTGGTCCTCTCTGACCACCACGCGCGAGCATTTCGCCGTCTCGGTCAAGGGCGTACAGTTGGCGATTACCATCCGCGACGTACAACACGCCCGAGTCACCACTAGTCATGCGGTGTAAGTCTCCAAACGTCACTCCATCGCTGTCACCGATGGCACTTACGTGCTCCAGATCGATAGTGAGCTGTTCTGACTCACCAGACTCACCACACCCTAACACTGACGTGACGATGGCGAGTAGGAAGACAAAACGCTTCACAATGGATACGTGTCGTTGAAGTGGAAACTCACTCCACAGCGAACCGGCATTCTTACAAAGGTGGTTCATAGCCAATACATTCAAGGTATCCGTTGAAGCAATCGGACTGTTCTATAACAGTCTCTGCAGCGCCCATGCATCCATCCAGGAAAGCATCGCAATGACCGGATGCCAATGCTACGTCGGGTAGTAATAGGACCGCCAGAGAAAGAAGTGTGAGCAGCAGTATGCTGAGAATCCAAGCTTTGTACATGTCTGTCCTCTTTAATTTTAATTCGAAGAACGGTGCAAAAAGAGTGTATCTTAATGTCCCTCACAAGCCAAGAAACCTGCGAAGCAGTCCATTTCTTGGATTAGGGTTTCAGCCTCGCCCATGCACGCGTCATATCCCGCGTCGCAGTGGTCAGTGGCTTGAACGGGGTGAGCAGCGAAAGATAGTACTATCATCAACAATAGTGTAGCGAAGCCGAAAAGTCCGATTCGTGTTTCAGGCATGAAAATACCTCCTAAGGAATAAATGGGAATAAGGCAGACAACTGCCGGCAAAATTCCGGAAATATATTACCAGGGCTTAGGTGCCGGTAGCTGACTATACAATAAGCCCCCCCCTCCCGAGAGCGCAAGTAATTTATTGTGAAAGAAACATGAATTCAGCGGATCTTGAAAATTATCCGTTCGCCTGTAAAAAGGGCCCTTGTATGACTGGCCATGCATAATTTGATTGCAAAAGTAATGTTGTCCGGAAGAAGCTGGTCCATTTTTGCAGACGTGGATCGACAGAAATCCTGATCACGCATTTCGCGTCACCTGCGTGCTTGACAGCCACATAGGTCTCTATGGCGCCTCCTTGCTGTAGAGGCGGGAGAGGGATACGATCAGTTTTTATAGTTGCGGCACCTCGTTGTCAGGAGGGCGAGGTCACCCCCCGGAGACTGCGAAGGGGCCGGCGCCAGCAGAGCAGGGCGACGGTGGCGAAGGGCACCAGCAGCGTGGCGGCGAGCAGGCCGCCGGTGACGGTGATGGCCAGGCCCATCCAGAACTCGCTGCCGTCGGGGAAGACCAGCAGCGGTAGCATCGCCACGATGGTGGAAAGCGTGGTGGTCCACATGGGTCGCAGGCGCTCGCGCACCGCCAGCCGCGCGAGCACGTTCGTGGCGGTATGCGGGCGAAGTGCGCGCAGCTGCCGAAACCGATCGGTGAGCAAGATGCTGTCGTTCACGGCGATCCCGATGAGCAGGACCATCCCGATAAAGGCGCCCTCGGCGAAGGGTATCTCCGACCACAGAAAGCCGAGCGCGACCCCGATGCCGGCCAGGGGGAGGCTCAGCATCACCACAAGCGGCAGGCGCCACGACTCGAACACGGCGGCGGTGATCAGGAAGACGAGGAAGACGGTGGCGAGCAGCACGGGCCAGAAACCGTACAGCAACAACCCTCCCACAGCGAATAGCAACACAACACCGGCGGCATGCCACCGCCTGAATCGGCTTTGCGGCCGGTCGGTGCTCGATAAATCACTGCTCGACGAGTCGGTGCCCCCGTTACTTGAGAGCACCTCAATCTGAGATGAGGGGCGCTGCGCCATGTCACGGCCTTCGATGAAACAACGGAAC